>NZ_MSDP01000019.1:0-81027 GCF_001937155.1 Salinicola sp. MH3R3-1
CCTTCACGCCAGTCCTGCTGCAGATCCTGCAGTGCCTGCAACTCACCTTGCGCCAGATCGCGCCGGCGATTCAGGGTCGAGCGCAGTTCATGGGCGCTTGGACGCTCGCCCGGCTCGCCAGCGCCTTTCAGCAGCCCTTCGAGGGTCGCCTGCTGCTCGCGAAGGCGTGTCTCGAGTGGCTGGCGTGCTTCCTGCAACTGCGTTCGGCGCTGCGCGTCGGCCTGCGTTGCCTCGGCGAGCTGGCGGTGCTCGCGCTGCTGCTGGATGAGCTGTTGGCGCTGGTGCTCGAGATCGGCGGCCAGCTGGCGGGCCTCGTCCAGTTGCGGCTGGGCTTCCCGATCGTCGAGTCGGGCTTGTTCGTGGGCTTGCCGGGCGCTAGCGAGCTGCGGCTCGAGTGCCTCGCGCTCCCGATCGCAATCCTCGGACTGGCGACGCTCCCTGGCCAGCGTCTGGCGATGCCCGGCAAGTGTACTTTCGAGCGTCTGACGGCGCTTTGCCCGCTCCCGCCAGGGTGCCAGCTCATCGAGCTGGGCGAGCTGCTCGCGTTCCCCCCGATTTTGTTGCCATTCGCGATCGGCCTGGCGCCAGCTGTCATCGGCCTGCTGCCAGGCCTGCGCCAGTTGGGACTCGCGCTCGAGTTCGATGCCCTGTGTCTGATGGCGCGATAGCTCGGTCTGGAGGTCGGCCAGCGCCTGCTCCTCGGCCTGAGCCTGTCGTTCATAGGCCGCGCGCGTCTCGGCGTCTACCGGCAACGCGTCGGCGAGCCTGACCTCGATGGCATCGAGAATGCTTTTGGCATCCCGAACCCGCTGATAGGCAGCTCTGGAGATTTCCGAGTAGTGCTGTGTGTCGGTCAGACGCTCCAGCAGTTCACTGCGCTCATTGTCGTCGGCCTTGAGGAAGGCGGCGAACTCGCTCTGGGCCAGCAGCACGGCTCGGGTGAACTGGTCGAACTTGAGTCCCAGCCGCTCGGGCAGCAGCTTCTCGAACTCCCGCGTCTGTGCGGTGAGCAGCTGGTTGGCATCCAGGTCGGTCAATGACTGTTCGATCTTCTGCAGGCTGCCGTCGATCTTGTTGCGGGCGCGGCGCACCGCCCAGCGTGCCCGATAGCGGCGCCCGTCGCGGCCGACGAAATCGACTTCCGCGAAGCCACTGGCGCAGCCTCGACGCAGCAAGGTGCGCGCGTCTGCGGTGGTCAAGGTGTCGTCATTGACGTCGGCGATCTGAGAGTCCCGTTTCGGTGCCTGGCGCAGGCGCGGTGTGCTGCCGTAGAGCGCCAGGCACAGCGCGTCCAGCAGGGTGCTCTTGCCGGCGCCGGTGGGGCCGGTGATGGCGAACAGACCCTGGTCGGCCAGCGGTGAGGCGGTGAAGTCGACCTCGTGATGGCCGGCCAGCGAGGCGAGGTTTTCCAGACGGATGGCGAGGATTTTCATGTCTCGCTCCCCTCATGGCGGCTTTCCGCGTCCTGGACCTGCTGCAGCAGACTGGCAAAATCCGCCATGACGTCATCCGGCGGCGCATCGCCGTAGCGCGTCTGCCAGGTGCGGGTGAAAATCTCCTGCGGGGTCAGGCTGTCGAGGTCGACGTTGGCGTCCGCATCGTCGCGCCCGCTGGCGTTGGGGTAGCGGCTGTGAATGCGCAACAGACGTAGCGGCTTGTCCGCCATCGCGGCCTCGATGCGGGCGCGCAGATCGGGGCGAGGGGCGTCGAGATCGACCCGGATCTCCAGCCACGGCCAGCGTTCACGAGGAAGATCGGCATCCGTCTCCAGTTCGCCAAGCGTCTGCTCGATCTCTTCGATACTGCCCGGGCCCACGCGTATCAGTGCCACGTGACGCGGGATCGGCAGCGTCTCGATCTCGCCCAGCGTTTCGCAGTCGAGGGTGAGTTCGACCACCTGGTGCGGATAGTGGCTCTCGCTGAAATCGAGCGGCAGCGGCGAGCCGCTGTAGCGAATGCGTGGCTCGCCGACCTGCTGGGGCCGATGCAGGTGGCCGAGCGCGACATAGGCGATCGAATCGGGAAACAGCGTCGCCGGGACCGACTCCTCGCCACCGATGACGATGGGGCGCTCGCTCGCCTCGGAGACCGCGGCACCCTGCAGATGCGCGTGACTCATCGCCACCAGCGCCTGACCCGGCTGGCGGCACGCCTCGGCCGCGGCGATCAGCTCTGCATGGACACGAGCAATGCCCTGGCGATAGTCATCGATCTCGCCGCCGGTCACCTCGGCGGGGCGCAGGAAGGGCAGCGCCAGACACCAGGCCTTGAGCGTGCCATCGGCGTCATGCAGCGGGATCAGCAGATGGTCGCTGTCGAGACGACCGTCGTCGAGCCAGTGCACGCGGCCCAGAGCATGGGTCTTGAGGCTCTTCATCAACGGTGCCGGCAGCTCGATACGCGAACCGCTGTCGTGGTTGCCGGCGATCATCACGATTTCCAGGTCCGGCAGGGCGGCGTGGGCGGCGACGATGAAGTCGTAGAGCAGTTCCTGGGCGCGCAGCGAAGGGTTGACCACATCGAAGATATCGCCGGCGATCAGCAAGGCATCGGGGCGGCGCTCGACGAGTGTCGCCAGCAGCCAGTCGAGAAAGGCGCGATGTTCGACATGGCGTTCCTGGCCATGGAAAGACTGGCCCAGATGCCAGTCGGCGGTGTGGATCAATTTCACGGCGCGGCGCCCTGTTGCAACGAAGAGAGAGTGAAGAGGCAAAAGCGTCGCCAAGTGTAACGCGATGCCGAGCCCGTTGAAGGGGCGAATCGCGATTGGAGGTCGGCGCTTACCGCGGCTAGGCTGGAGTCCTCGACCTGGACGACGGGAGGCGCAGGATGGCGCTACACGAATGGAATCTGACGCCCGAGGCGGCGATCGCGCTGCAGAAGCAGCTGGCGCCAGGAATCATACGCGAGGATACGCTGGGAGAGGTCGGCCTGATCGCAGGCATGGATATCGGCTTCGAGGATGGCGGCGAGACGACGCGGGCGGCGCTGGTGCTGCTCGAATGGCCATCGCTCACGCTGGTCGAGCAGGTGGTGCACCGCGAGCCGACGCGGATGCCGTACGTGCCGGGCCTGCTCTCGTTTCGCGAAATTCCGGCGGCGCTGGGCGCGTTCGAACAGCTGTCGCAGCGCCCGGCTCTGATCATGGTCGACGGGCAAGGCATCGCGCATCCGCGTCGACTGGGAATCGCCTCCCATCTGGGGCTGTGGCTCGATCTGCCGACCATCGGCGTGGGCAAGAGCCGGCTGTGCGGGCAGTTCGGCGAGGTACCGTCGGTCAAAGGCGAATGGACGCCGCTGACCGACCGCCGACGTGAACAGGACCCGAGCGACGTTGCCGTCGACGAACGCGGCCGCGTCACAGTCGGCGCCGTTCTGCGCTCGAGAGAAGGCGTCAAACCGCTGTTCGTGTCACCGGGGCATCGAATGTCTCTCGATAGCGCGGTCAATTGGGTCGTGCGCTGCCTGGGCAAGACCAAGCTGCCGGAGCCGACCCGGCTGGCGGATCGGCTGGCGTCCCGACGCGGCTCGGTCGCAAAGACGGGCCAGCTATCGCTGTAGCGTTCGGTCTGGAGGATCGCTCGCCGAGCTCAGGAGTCGTCGAGGCGCTTCAGGCCGTCGAACAGCGCCTCATGAAATCGCTCGGGCTGCTGAATATGCGGCGAGTGGCCGAGCTCGGGAAATTCGACCAGCTCGGCGTCGGGAATACGTTCAGCGGCGCGCTCGCCCAGCACATCGTAGTGGCCCAGGGTTTTCTTGACCTCATCGGAAGCGAGGCCTTTGCCGATCGCCGTGTTGTCCTTCTCGCCGATCAGCAGTAGCGTCGGGACCCTGATTTCGCCAAACTCGTGAATGACCGGCTGGGTGAAGACCATGTCGGAGGTCAGCGCCTGATCCCAGGCAACGAGATCGCCACCATCCCCGGCGTACATGCCGGCCAGCATGTCGACCCAGCGATCGTAGCGCGGCTCCCATTCGCCGACGTAGTAGGTCGACTGCTGATAGCGGCGTATCCCCTCGGCGTCTTTCTTCTGTTCGCTGGCGTAGGCCTCGTCGATCGGCTGATAGGGCACGCCCATGGCCTTCCAGTCTTCGAGCCCGATCGGGTTGACCAAGACCAGTTGCTCGGTCTGTTCGGGATACATCAGCGCGTAGCGGCTCGCCAGCATGCCGCCCATGGAATGGCCCATGATCGTGACGTCGTCGAGATCGAGGCTTTCGAGCAGGGCATGCGTGTTGGTCGCCAGCTGATGAAAGCTGAACTGATACGCTTCGGGCTTGCTCGACTTGCAGAAACCGATCTGATCCGGCGCGATCACGCGGTAGCCCGCCTCGTTGAGACGCTTGATGGAGTCTTCCCAGGTTGCGGCGCAGAAATTCTTGCCGTGGAGCAGCACGATGGTATGGCCGTTGGGCTCGTCGGCAGGGACGTCCAGATATGCCATCTGCATCTTCTGACGCTGGGAGGTAAAGCGAAAGCGCTCCACCGGGTATGGATAGTCGAAGCCTTCCAGTTCGGCGCCGTAGCGCGGCGTTGTCTTGCGATCTGGCTCGGCAGCGTCGGCTTCCTGGGCCTCGGCACTCACCGTTGCGCCAGCCAGCGTGGCGCCCAGGGCAAGGCTCAAGGCCGGTAGCCAACGGCGGTAGGGAGAGGCCGGGGTCGCTGACATCGCTTGCATGCGTCGCTCCTGATGGGGCTGAGTGGGGAAAGTGCTGAATGAGAAAGGGCGCTGACACGGTTTTAGACGACGGCCTCGCCGATAGTTCAGACGATATCCAGCGATACCGGCTCCTTGGGTGCCGGAAAGGCGTCATCGAGCTGCGTGAGGTCCTCGCTGTCGAGTTCGATTTCGAGCGCCTTCGCATTGGCCTCGACGTGGGCGAGATTCGACGCCTTGGGAATCGCAACGACCCCACGCATGCCGTCCTGACTCACGCAGGTGGGGCGAATCACCCAGGCCAGCAGGATCTGCGCGGCGCTGGCACCGTGTTTGTCGGCGATCTCGTTGACCACGCTCGACGAAAGCAGTTTGGATCGCAGCCGGCCCCCCTGGGCCAGCGGGCAGTACGCCATCACTGGAATGTGGTGGTCCTGCATCCACGGGATGATGTCGACTTCGACACCGCGGGAGCCGAGATGGTAGAGCACCTGGTCGGTTGCGCATTCGGTGGCGGCAGGAATGGCGTCCAGGGCCCTGAGATTGTCGGCATCGAAATTGGAGACGCCGAAGCGCCGGATCTTGCCCTGATCACGTAACCGCTCGAAGGCCTCGAACGTCTCTTCGAGGGGAATATTGCCCGGCCAGTGCAGCAGGTAGAGATCCAGGCAATCGATCCCCAGGCGTTCGAGGCTGCGCTCGCAGGCGGCGATGGCGCTATCCCGGCCAGCATTCCAGGGATAGACCTTGGAGACGACGAAGGCGTCGTCACGGCGACCGCGTATCGCCTCGCCGACGACGCGCTCGGCACCGCCGTCGCCATACATCTCGGCGGTATCGATCAGGCTCATGCCGAGATCCAGGCCGTAACGCAGGGCGTCGATCTCCTGCTGACGGGGAACGAGATCCTCTCCCATGTACCAAGTGCCCTGACCCATGGCCGGGAGGGCAATTGACGGTGCCCCGAGGCTTTCGGGCAGGACGATATGCGGCGGCGTATCTGGCATCGGAAACTCCCTTTCCATGAAGGTGTTACTGTTATGCTGGCCGCCGCTCGCGGGTTTCGCAAATCACTTTCGCGGTAACTGCGTAACATTACTCGACTTGTGTGGCGCGTACGTTCGCTTTACGTGAATCGATTTGCGATTTGTGTGAACACGCCACCCGGGTGACCCATCCGAATTCAGGAGTTCCACCATCGAATCTTCTTCGATCAGCCTCACCCGAGCCTGGCTCGAATCCTTCGTCGTGGCCCACGATATCTGTCCTTTTGCCGGGCGCGAGATGCGCCGGGATGCCATTCGTTATGCATTGGCCGAGTCCGCCGAACTGGAAGGGTTGCTGCACGAGCTGGTGGACGAATGTCGCCGACTGGACGCGGAGCCTTCGATTGCCACCACGCTGCTGATTGCGCCCGCCGGCATGGACGATTTCGATGATTATCTGGATTGGCTCGAGCTGGCCGAGCGGCTGTTCGACGATCTGGGCTATCGCGGGATCTATCAGCTGGCGAGTTTTCATCCGGACTATGTCTTCGATGGCGTCGAGGCGACCGATGCGGCCAATGCCACCAACCGTTCGCCTTACCCGATGCTGCATATCCTGCGCGAAGCCGAGCTCGAACGAGCACTCGCAAGTCACGCCGACCCCGAGGCCATCCCCGAGCGCAACATGACGTTATTACGCGCTTCGGATTCGAAAGCCCTGGCAGCATCGCGGGAACTGCTGACGCGATCGGCCGGCAAGGTCGAGGGATAGGCTATGCTGGTCTGGAATGGCGCGCCGCGAGGCACGCCACCTCTCTAGTTCCTTTGATCTCTGAATCATTCCAGCGGGAGTAGACAATCATGCAAAGCGTGACGCGAGGCGGGGTGCCCGTCGAAGTGGGTGGTGAATTTCCCGTCGTTGGCGATACGGCGCCCGCCTTTACCCTGACCGACGCCGAACTCGGGGAGCGCTCGCTTTCCGACTTTGCCGGTCAGCGCAAGGTGCTCAATATCATTCCCAGCGTCGACACCAAGACCTGCGCGATGTCCACGCGCAAGTTCAACGAGTATGCCAGCGGCCTCGACAATACCGCGGTGTTGATCGTGTCGGCGGATCTCCCTTTCGCCCAGAGCCGTTTCTGCGGCGCCGAGGGTCTGGACCGCGTGATCACGCTGTCGTGCTTTCGTCATCCGGAGTTCCGCGAACGCTACGGCGTCGCCTTGCAGAGCGGTGTCATGGCCGGGCTCTGCGCGCGGGCGGTCATCGTGATCGACGAGCAGGACAAGGTCTTGCATGCCGAACTGGTCAGCGAGATCAAGAACGAGCCTGACTACGACTCCGCGTTGGCAGCACTCAAGGCCTAAAACAGGATTTTCGATTTCGAATCGGCTTGTTGGAGAGCGATTGGGATGACGTCTGGCGCAGGTGGTCTACACTGACTGCCACTCCATCCACTGCGATGGCAGGTAGCCTCGAACGGTTACATCGAACCAGAAGGAGTTGATGATGACGATCAAGAAATCCGGATCCGCCGAATGGAAAGGTAGTCTCAAGAAAGGCAAGGGTGTCGTATCCACCGAGAGCGGCGCGCTCAAGCAAAACCCCTACGGTTTCAATACCCGTTTCGAGGGCGAGCCGGGCACCAACCCGGAAGAGCTGATAGCGTCCGCGCACGCCAGCTGCTTTTCGATGGCGCTGTCCATGATGCTGGGTGAAGAGGGCATCGAGCCGGAGAGCATCAAGACCGACGCGACGGTGATCATGGAGCAGGACGACAGCGGCTTCACCATTACCGAAGTCCAGCTCAAGACGGTAGCCAAGATCCCCGGCGCCGATCAGTCGACCTTCGACAGCGCCGCGCAGAAGGCCAAGGAAGGCTGCCCGATCTCCAAGCTGCTGAACGCCAAGATTTCGCTGGATGCCAAGCTGGAAAGCTGAACATCCGTCGATGATGAAAAACCGGCCCTCGGAGGCCGGTTTTTTTATGTCTGGGTATTAGGCGCTCTGTCGCGGGGCTAGGAGCACCAGCCGCCCTTGTGGTGCGATCCAGTTCCGCCGTGAGGATGCTGGCCTTTGGGACATGCATGGACGGTCGATACGCCCAGCGCGGAGACGAGGAGCAACAGGATGAGCAAGGGTTTCATGACCTGGGCCTGTGATTGGAGCGGACGAAAGAGACTCTAGCGCAAGCCTCTTTGTATCGGTATCTGGATCTTGCGCGGAAGCCAACCAAGGACCCGTCGGCCACACTGACGGAACTTATAAAGTCTGATAATGTCATGACCCCTTCGTGCGGCGGATGACACCCTCTGTCGAGCTTCCGTGAAGCACGTAGGCTACTGGACACGTACGTTTCAACGCCTCAGAAAAAAGAACACGGCCATGGCTAACGCACCCCAATACGATGCGGCTCCGTCGCGTCCGCTGTCACGCGGTGACATCAAGATCCTGTCGCTCTCCGCCCTGGGCGGCGCGCTGGAATTCTACGATTTCATCATTTTCGTCTATTTCGCCACGGTCATCGGGCATCTGTTCTTTCCACCGGACATGCCGGAGTGGCTGCGGATGATCCAGACCTACGGCATCTTCGCCGCCGGTTATCTGGCGCGCCCGCTGGGCGGCATCATCATGGCGCACTTCGGTGATCTGCTGGGTCGCAAGCGCATGTTCACGCTGTCGATCTTCCTGATGTCGGTGCCGACGCTGCTGATCGGCTGCCTGCCCACCTACGAAACCATCGGCTATCTGGCACCGCTGCTGCTGGTATTGATGCGCATCCTGCAGGGCGCGGCGGTCGGTGGTGAAGTCCCGGGCGCCTGGGTGTTCGTCACCGAGCACGTGTCACGCAAGGACGTGGGCCTGGCTTGCGGCACGCTGGCCTCGGGGCTGGTCGCCGGCATTCTTATCGGCTCGATCATCTCGGCGTTTCTGAAGTCCTACTACACCCCCGAAGAGATGAGCACCTACGGCTGGCGCGTGCCGTTCCTGATCGGCGGTGTATTCGGATTCCTGGCGGTCTATCTGCGTCGTTACCTGGAAGAGACCCCGGTGTTTGCCGAGATGCGCGCCAAGAAGGCGCTTTCCGACGGGCTGCCGGTCAAGCGTGTGCTGAGTCGGCATCTGGACAGCGTGGTGCTGTCGATGGCGGTGACCTGGATTCTCACCGGTGCGGTGGTAGTGGTCGTGCTGATGACGCCGAGCCTGCTGCAGTCGGTCTACGGTATCGACGCCTCGCTGGCCAACGTCTGGGCGATCGTCTGCGTGATCATCGGCTGCGTGGTGTCGGGGTGGTGCTGCGATCGCATCGGCAGCGGCATCACGATCATTCTGTGGAGCCTGCTGCTGGGAATCACCTACTGGGTCATGATGCACACCGTGCCGACCCATCCCGACCAGTTGATGCTGCTCTACTGCCTGGCCGGCTTCGGCGTGGGTATCGTCGGCGTCGTGCCGACCATCGCGGTCAAGTCGTTTCCGGCAGCGGTGCGTTTTTCCGGGCTTTCGTTCTCCTACAACGTTGCCTATGCGATCTTCGGCGGGTTCACGCCGGTGGTGGTCTCGACGCTGATGGCGAGCCATCCCGCGGCCCCGGCTTACTATATCGCCGCATTGTCGGCGCTCGGCGTCGTCATCGGTATCTTCCTGCTGCGCGCGCCGAACGGACAGCGTCTGGCCTTGATGCAGCACTGAGCCGCGTCTCGAGTTCCGAACCGCGCTGACGAGCGAGTTTCGATCTCGGCAGTTCCGCTATGGAATGATCGCGACGGCACCTTCGGGTGCCGTCCTTTTTGGAAGATCACTATGTCTCACGACCCCACCTCGTCCGAGTCGTCGCGTCCGCTCTCCCGTGGCGACGTCAAGATGCTGTCGCTGTCCGCCCTCGGCGGCGCGCTGGAATTCTACGACTTCATCATCTTCGTCTACTTCGCCACGGTCATCGGGCAACTGTTCTTCCCGCCGGACATGCCGGAGTGGCTGCGCCAGATCCAGACGTTCGGCATCTTTGCCGCCGGCTACCTGGTGCGGCCGCTGGGCGGCATCGTGATGGCGCACTTCGGCGACCTGCTGGGGCGCAAGCGCATGTTCACGTTGTCGATCCTGCTGATGGCGCTGCCCACGTTGGCGATCGGCTGTCTGCCCACCTACGAGTCGATCGGCTATCTGGCACCGCTGTTGCTCGTGCTGCTGCGCATGCTGCAGGGCGCTGCCGTGGGCGGCGAGGTACCCGGCGCCTGGGTGTTCGTCACCGAGCATGTCCAGCGCCGTCATGTCGGCCTGGCCTGCGGTACGCTATCGGCCGGGCTGGCAGCGGGAATTCTGATCGGCTCGCTGGTGGCGGCGGTGATGAAATCGCACTTCTCTGCGCCAGAACTGGCGAGCGGCGCCTGGCGCATACCGTTTTTGCTCGGTGGCGCGTTCGGACTCATCGCGGTCTACCTGCGCCGCTGGCTGAGTGAGACGCCGGTCTTCGCCGAAATGCGCGAACGCCGCGCCCTGGCGGCCGAACTGCCGGTCAAGAAAGTTCTCCGCGATCACTTGGGCGGGGTACTGCTGGCCATGGCGGTGAGCTGGATTCTGACCGCAGCCATCGTCGTCGTCATGCTGATGACGCCGCCGCTGCTGGCGGCGCAGTACGCCGGGCTCGACGCCTCGCTCGCCAACGTGGTGGCGATTCTGTGTCTAATAGTCGGCTGCGTGGTCGCCGGCTGGTGCGCCGATCGTTTCGGTAGCGGGGCGACGCTGGTGGGGTGGAGTGCGCTGCTGGGGTCGAGCTATTGGCTGATGATGAGCGTGGTCGGCCAGCGCCCGGAGCAGTTGCTGCCGCTCTACGCGCTGGCCGGTTTCTCGGTGGGTATCACCGGGGCGATACCGGCGATTGCGGTCAAGGCCTTCCCCGCGGCAGTGCGTTTCAGCGGGCTCTCGTTCTCCTACAACGTCGCCTACGCACTCTTCGGTGGTTTCACACCAATCATCGTCACTACGCTGATGCGCTGGTATCCCATGTCGCCGGCGATCTACGTCGCGGCGCTATCGGTGATGGGCATCGGCATCGGCCTGTTCCTGCTGCGCTCCCCGGCAGGGCGGAGGTTGGCGGTGATGCCGTCCTGATGGCTCGGTGATAGCAACCTGGTGCGGCCAGGGATACGGCAAGGAATGCGGCGGTGCGGTCAGTCTTCATCCACCGGCCGCTGTCGCTCCCCGGTTTCAATCGGCGCCTGGCGCTGCTGTCGAGCCGCCTCCACCAGCGCTCGAATCAGGCGCTGCTGGGAGCGACTGAAGAGCAGGAATTCCGGATGCCACTGCACACCGATCAGGAACGGGTGGCGTTCACTCTCGATGGCTTGAACGAGATCGTCGCGATCGTGGGCGACCACTTTCAGGCCGTCCCCCGGGCGGTCGACGGCCTGATGATGGAGGCTGTTCACGTTGCAGTAGCGGCGGTTGAGAATGTCGGCCAACTGGCTGAACGGCTCGATCTCGATTCGCTTGCGAGGCAGAACCATGCGCCGATTCTTGATGTGGCTGTAGGTCGTCTGAATATCTTCGATCAGGCTGCCGCCGCAGTGAATGTTGATGATCTGGGCGCCGCGGCAGATGCCCAGGATCGGCAGACTCGACGGCAGGTAGTGGCCGAGCAGATCGAGTTCGAGTTCATCGCGAGCCGGATCGATACGAACGTCAAGCTGCACTTCGCCACCGTAGCGCTGGGCGCCGATGTCGTCACCGCCGCCGATGACCAGGCCATCCACTGGCTGCGTCAGAGGCCGTGACGGCGAGATACGTAGTGGTTTCCCGCCCGCGCGCCAGACCGAGAGCCAGTCGCACCACCAGGCCAGAAGGCTCTTGTGATCCGAGGTGGTGATGCCGATGACCGGGCGAGTCTGGCGCGATCTGGCTTCCGTTCCCGGACGTTTCGCTGAATTCATCAATGACGCATCCAGTGTCGAAGGGAGTCGAGCCAGCGGCTGAGCGTCGGCTGGGCGAGATGTTCGCGATAGGCGGCGCCGCGCTCGGCCAGTCGATCCCGATCGGCGGCGAGCCGCTCGACTTCCGCCCAGCGGTTCCACTCCACGACCACGCCCCATTCCGGGTCGGATAGCGCCGCGTTGGGCAGCCGGTAATGATAGGTCGGGCGCGGCTTGACCAGCGTCTCACGCAGCAGTTCGTTGGGGTGATCCGGCATCAGCCACGAGAACAGTGGCAGCAGATCCAGCTCACGGTTGCGCGTCGGATTGGCGAGCAGGTAGTCGTCGATCAACGTCTTCAAGGAGGGATGGTAGTCCGGTGCCAGTACCTTCCGCGTGTAGTCGCTGTGAAAGGGCTGGGTATGCGGCAGCATGTCCCGCGTCACGTCGACCACGATCTCGTCGCGTAGCCAGTCTGCCAGAATCAGATACGCGCGAAGATGGGCCAGCACGCTCTCGACCCTCGGCGAGGGGATCTCCGGATTGAGATGAAGCCCGAAACCGTAGAGCAGACTGGCATCGGTACCCTGGGCGCCATGGCTGCGTAGGGCAACGAACAGCTCATCCAGCCGTTCCAGCTCGTCCCAGGGGATCGGCGGGCAGACGATTTCGGTCGGCACCAGACCTGCCACCATGTCGCCTAGCCACTCGCGGGTGCGACTGTGCACGCTGGCACGAAGGTGTTCGCCGATCCCCGGGGGTTGACCATCGCTGGCACGAATGCGGTCGAGTATCTGCTCATCAGGGTGGACATACTTGCTGTCCAGCTCGACATGAAAATTGCCCCATGGGGTGCCGGTTACCGTCAGCCGATGGGCGCTGTGCTGCTCGACGTGACCGCCGAAGGTCATTTCGACCAGGCGCGCGGCCTGAATCGGGCCGACACCGGCAAATTCGAGTTCGACACCGACCTTGCGCGGCTGACCGTCGGCATTGGTGGCGTTGGGTGGAGCGATAAGAGACAAAATGGGCTCCTTGCCGATCGCTGTCGCCTGGATGGCTTTCGTCTTAGTGAGCGTCGATGCGCGCCGCAAGACGGTTGAACGGCGTTGGCAGAGCAGTGGCTTAGTATCGTTAAGCCTAGCAGTCTTGCCGTGGTATGGCAGTCATCCCCAATGCGTCAGAATGACGCCACCCAGAATCAGCCCGGCAGCCAGCAGGCGTTCACGGCGTAGCGGTTCCTTCAGCCAGACCACGCCGATGGCGATGGCGAAAAGAACGCTGGTTTCGCGCAGCGCGGCGACCAGCGCGATCGGGGCCTGAGTCATGGCCCAGATCGTGATGCCGTAAGCGCCGATGGAGAGCGCGCCGCCGATCAGGCCCACTCGCCAATGGCGCGTCAGCTCGGGGAGAACGCGAACGCCACGCATGGCGATCAGGACCAGCAGCATGCCGAAACCGTCGAGCAGGAACAGCCAGATCACATAGCCGATGGCATCGCCGTTGGTGCGAGCGCCGCTGCCATCGGCCAGGGTGTAGCCCGCGATGAAAGCCGAGGTCGTCAGCGCATTGATCAGCGACGCACGTTCCAGGCGGGGCCCCTTTCCACCGCGGAATGCCATGCACAAGATGCCCAGCACCAGCACCATAATGCCGAGATAGCCGAGCCAGGAAGGGTGCTCGCTGAGCGCGAAGACACTGATCGCGGTGACCAGCAACGGCGCGCAGCCGCGGGCGATCGGATAGATCTGGCCGAGATCGCCAACCCGGTAGGCGCGTGCCAGGAACACGTTGTAGCCGATATGCAGAACGGCCGAACCGGCAAGCCATGGCCAGGCGGCCGGTTGCGGCAGTGGCACGAAGGTCACGCCAGCGAGAGCAATGAGCGCGCAGGCGGCCTGGATCAACGAGATGCTCAGCAGCCGATCGAGGCCCACCTTGACCAGCGCGTTCCAGCTGGCATGCATGAGGGCGCCGGCGAGTACGGCGAGGAAGACGGGCGTCGTCAACGTGAATCCTTTTTATTCGGGTTTGGCTTGTTCGGGGGGTTGCTTATTCGGGGTTTTACTTATTCGCAGTTTTGTCTCGGCAGCGACGAGGCGTCGACGATAGCGCAGTCATGAGATCGTCATATCTTGCCACAGGCTCTGGATGATCGTCGCCCTGCGCCACGGTAGGATGGCACGATCGTTACCGATATCTCATCGACTCCAGAACCCGGGAGAGCGGATGTTCAGCGTCCTGCATGCCAATCACCTCGAAGACCTGCACGATCTGGCCCTGGCGCTGATCAAGCGTCACCGCATGCCGCCGCTGACACCGGAAACCTTTCTGGTGCAGTCCAACGGCATGGCGCAATGGCTGCGGCTGTCACTGGCGGAAGCGGACGGCATCGCGGCGTCGGTGGATTTCCCGCTGCCATCGAGCTTCGTCTGGCGGGCCTACCGTGCGGTACTCGAGCAGGCCGGGCCGGAAAACGAGCGTCAATCGATTCCGCTGCATTCGCCGTTCGACAAACGCCCGCTGGCGTGGCGCATTCTGCGTCTGCTGGAGGGCGAGATCGTGCGGGATCCGGTCACCTTCGCGCCGCTGGCCCACTATCTGGATACTGAACGTGAGGATGCAAGCCCCGGACGGGCGTCGCCGACGCATGGGTTGATGCAGCGCCAGGCCGCCGAGCAGGCCGAGCGCAAACGTTGGCAACTGGCGGTGCGACTGGCCGACCTGTTCGATCAGTACCTCAACTACCGCCCCGACTGGCTGGCGGCCTGGGAGGCGGGGGAGGACTCGCCGAAAGATCTGCCAGCGGATCAGCGCTGGCAGCCGGCGCTCTGGCGAGCGCTGATCGCCGATGCGGACCCCGACGAACGGGCCTTCCATCGCGCCAATCTGCACGGGCGTTTCCTGCGTGCCGCCCGGGCGTTGGAAAGCTGCCCCAAGGCATTACCGCCAAGAGTTTTCGTGTTCGGTATTTCGACGCTGCCGGCACAGACGCTCGAAGCACTGCACGCGCTTTCCGGGGTCATCGACGTGTTCCTGATGATCACCAATCCCTGTCGGCACTACTGGGGCGACATCATCTCCGACCGTGAGGCGATCAAACGTGCCGGGCGGCTCTCAGCCGACGCCGTGGCGCGTCAGCAATCCCGTCACCCGGAGGCCCCATGGCTCGAGGCCCTGGACGAAGAGGCGCTGCATCTTCAGGCCAACCCGCTGCTGGCGGCGTGGGGCGCCCAGGGGCGGGATTTCATCGTCGGTCTCTACGAGTTCGAGAGCCAGGATGGCGGCTTCGATGTCGAAACCGACCTGTTCCGCGATCCCGCGCCGGGCGACGAATTTCCTGCCGAGCAGGCGCCGCTGCTCAATCAGCTGCAGCAGGACATCCTGGATCTCAAGCACCCCGGCGAGCGGACCCGCGAAACCGGCGGCAAGCGAGAGATCGCCGAAGACGATGCCTCGCTGTCGCTCTACAGCGTGCACTCGCCGCTGCGTGAAGTGGAAGTGCTGCACGATCGGCTGCTGGCGGCGTTCGAGGAAGCCAGTGGCCAGGGCACGCCGCTTCGGCCGCGGGACATTCTGGTCATGGTGCCGGAAATCGACGTTTACGCGCCGTATATCGAAGCCGTCTTTGGCCAGGTGCCGCCGAACGACCCCCGCCATATTCCGTTCACCATCGCCGATCAGGTCGCCAGCGAGGCGCATCCGATGATGGTGTTGATACTGTCGTTGCTGGAGCTCCCCGAACGGCGGCTGGGGGTCAGCGAGCTGCTCGATGCGCTCGACGTGCCGGCATTCCGCTCGCGCTTTGCCATCGAGGAGTCGGAATTGCCGCGCCTACGGCAGTGGCTGGCGGAAAGCGGCGTGCGCTGGGGGCTGTCCGGCGCGCACCGCGAGTCGCTCGGTTTCCCCGGGCTGCATGAGAACAGCTGGGCCTTCGGGCTCGAGCGCATGCTGCTGGGGTATGCCACCGGAGCTTTGCCATCCACCGGAGCTTTGCCATCTTCCGGCCCGATGCCGCCGGGGCAATCCACCGGGGCCGTCCACCGGCCCGATGCCGGGCCGCAAGTCCCGAAAGGGACGTCTGTCGACAGCGCGTGGCAGTTCGACGGTATCGTGCCCTACGACGAGGTCGGCGGGTTGGAAGCGGATCTCGCCGGGCGCCTGGCCGAGCTGATGCAGGTGATGGCTGCTCAGTGCGAAGCGTTGAGCCATGACGGCACGCCGGAAGCGTGGCTGACGCGACTGCGCGAGCTGATGGATGCACTGTTTGCGCCCACGGCGCTGGATGAGCACGACGTGCTGGCGCGGGTGGATCAATCGCTCAGTCGCTGGCAGCAGAGCTGTGAGCTGGCATCCTTCACCCAGCCGATCAGCCTCGCCGTGGTGCGCGATGCGCTCCGCGCCGAACTTGACGATGGCGGGCTGGCCCAGCGCTTCCTGGCCGGCAAGGTTAACTTCGCCACGCTGATGCCGATGCGTGCCATTCCCTTCCGGCAGGTCTATCTGCTGGGGATGAACGACGGTGCCTACCCGCGAACACGCCAGCCTCAGGATTTCGATCTGATGGCGCAGCGGCCGCGGCCGGGAGACCGCTCGCGCCGCGACGACGACCGCTATCTGCTGCTCGAGGCGCTGCTCTCCGCCCGCGAACGGCTGACGCTCTCCTGGGTCGGGTTCGATCAACGCGACAACACGCCGCGACCGCCCTCGGTGCTGATCGGCGAACTGCTCGATACGCTGGAGCAGGGCTGGCGTCCGGCCATCACGTCAGGTGAGGCTGACGCAGCGACGCCGGGCGACGAAGCGGCGCTGGTGGAGCGACTGATCGAGACGCATCCGTTGCAGCCGTTCTCGCGGCGCTATTTCCAGGCCGAGGATTCACGTTTCACCTTCGATACCAGCTGGGAGCCGCTGCACCTCTCTACCAAGGACGAAGAACAGGCTGCCATGTGCGAAGAACAGACTGCAAAGAGCGCAGAGCAGGCTGCTTCGCCCGCGGGGTCCGACTCCGTCGCGCTGCCGGCGGAGGCGTTGGGGCTGGCGGATCTGCAGCGGCTGCTGCGACGGCCCTGGAGCGTCTACCTCGGCCGGCTGGGCGTGCGCTTTCAGGATCCGGAGGTGCCTGACGAGGATAGCGAACCGTTCATTCTGGACGCTCTCGAGGACCACACGCTCAAGCGCGAGCTGCTGGATGCCGGGCGTCGTGGCGAGCCGCTGCTGCAGGTCGCCGATCGGCTACGGCTGGCCGGGCGTCTGCCCGCCGCGGGCTTCGGTCTGGCGCTGATCGAGCCCCCGCTCAAGCGACTGCAGATTCAGCTGGAGAGCTGGCATCGGCGGATCGCCGACAGCGAACCGATCTCGCCGCCGATGCTGCGTTTCTCGATCGACGACACTGACGACTGTCCGGCGCTGGCGCTGGAATCCCGCGTCGACGGGCTGCACCGGGAGCAGGATGGCAGCCTGAGCCTGGTAACCCTGGAAGTGAGCCATTTCGGCCACTTCGACAGCCAGGGCCAGAATGCCGGAAACGGCCCATGGAAAAAGCTGGGCAAGCCGCATCGGCTGTTCTCCGGTTACGGCCGCTGGTTGCTGGCCAACGCTCGCGGCGAGTCCCCGTGCCGCTGGACGGCGATCTTCGAGGACCGCTGGCTCGAGTTCCCGGCTTTGGCCCCGCTCGAGGCTCGCGAGTCGCTGGAAGCGTGGCTTCGGACCTGGTGGCGAGCCTGGTGCGCACCGTTGCCCGCCAACGGCGCGCTGGCCAGGATGCTGTGGGGCCTGGGCGATCGCGAGGCGCTTGCGGGGCTGGCGGCGGGCGAATCCCTCGACGCCGGCTGGCGCGACCGTCTGGCGGAGGAGTACGAGGAAGGCGGCTTCGGGATGTCGTCGCTGATTCAGCGCGAAGGCAGTCTGGGTCAGCTATGGCCGGATTTCGACGCCTTCGAAGCGGCGGACGGCGTCCGCGAGAGCGTGGCGCACTATCAGCCGATTCTGGAGGCGCTGCTGCGGGCCTCCCAGCAGGTTCATGCACACGCGACGGCGAAGCGATCTGCGGAGGCAAAAGCATGAACGACTCGAATGAGCCAGCGACCGAGGGCATGGTCGAGTCAATGAGTGACCCGCGAATGCCTGATGAGACCGTACCGCTCGAACTGACTGGCCTGCCGCTGACCGGCCATCATCTGATCGAAGCCAGTGCCGGCACCGGCAAGACGTTTACGCTGGCCGCGCTCTACGTGAGGCTGGTACTGGGGCCGTTGCCCGGGCGTGAAACGGTCGATTTCCCACGCCCGCTGACACCGCCGGAAATTCTGGTCGTCACCTTCACCGAGGCCGCCACCGCCGAGCTGCGCGGGCGTATTCGGGCGCGTCTCAAGCAGGCCCGCGACTGGCTGCTGGCGAGTCCCGAGACGCGACAGGATGCGGTATTGGCGGACCTGCTCGAGCCGCTGGCCACGGCGGGCGAGGCAGCCTGCCGCAGTGGCGCCAGACGACTGGACCAGGCCGCGAGGCTGATGGACGAGGCGGCGATCTTCACCATTCATGGTTTTTGTCAGCGGATGCTGACTCGTCACGCCTTCGATGCCGGCGCGCGGTTTTCCGCCGAACTGCTGCAGGATGGTCAGACACTGCTGAATCAGGCCGTCGAGGACTACTGGCGGCGCGAATTCTATCCGCTCGACGAACGCTGGCAGCGCCAGATTCGCGCCCAGTGGAGCGGGCCGGAGGCGCTTGCGGGGGCGCTGCGGCCGTTGCTGAAGGATGGCCAGCCGCAGCCGCTCTGGGTCGCGGGAGAAGAGGTCGAAGCACCGCGCGCGCTGGGCCCGCTGTTCGCCGAGTTGGAAAGCGGCCTGGACGAGCGGGCGACGCTTGAGACGTCGCTGACGGCCGCCTGGGATCGCGAGGCCATCGCCGAGATCATGGCGGAAGCGTTTCGCAACCAGACGCTCAACAAGACCAGCTACAAGAGCCACGAGCTGGAGGATCGGCTGGCGGCGTTCGAGACCTGGCTGGCCCAGGGGGATTTCGGCGCGGGCGACGGCATCACCGATAGCAGCGGGCGATTCTGGCTGAGCCAGCAGAAGCTCGACGGGGCGCTGGTCAAGGCCGCCGCCAGCAAAGGGCAGACCGCGCCAACGCACCCTTTCTTCGCGCTGCTCGATCGCCTCGCTGCCATCGGTCAACCTTTCTCCACGATTGCCAGGCAGGTTCTCGTTCACGCCCGTGACCAGGTCGCGGTGAGCTTTGCCGCCGACAAGCGTCGCCGGGGGCTGTGGGAGTTCTCGGATCTGCTCAACGATCTCGATGCCGCGCTGGCTCGCCCGCAATCGGCGGCGGCGACCGACAGTCCGGCGCTGCGGCTGGCGGCGCGCATCCGCCATGAGCTGCCGGTGGCGCTGATCGACGAATTCCAGGACACCGATCCGGTCCAGTATCGAATTTTCTCGCACATCTACCGCGCGCCGGATAGCGATCCGGCCGCGACCGCGCTGTTGATGATCGGCGATCCCAAGCAGGCGATCTACGCCTTCCGCGGCGCGGATATCCATACCTATCTCGATGCGCGCCGGGCGACGCCCAGTCGTTTCACGCTGATGCGCAACTTCCGCTCGACCCAATCCATGGTCGATGCCACCAACGCGCTGTTTCTGCGTCATCCGCAGCCGTTTGGTAGCGACGAGATTCCTTTCGTCGCCGTCGAGTCGAACCCCAAGGCGACGCGTCTGGTCGACCGCGAAGGCCAGCCGGTCGAGGCGCTCGGGGTGTGGTGGCCGGATACCGAGCGCCACGCCAGAAACGACTATCAGAACGTGATGGCCGCCGCGACCCGTGCCGAGGTGCAGCGGCTGCTGGAAGGCGAGTGGCGCTTCGTCGGTGGGACCGGCGAGCGCGCGGTGAAACCCGCCGATATCGCCATCCTGGTCCGTCACGGCGGCGAGGCGCTCAAGGTGCGCGCCGCGCTCGCCGACGGCGGCATTCGCAGCGTCTATCTGAGCGAGCGTTCGAGCGTGTTCGATACGCCTCAGGCGTTCGAGCTGCTGCAGCTGTTCGAAGCCGTGGCACAGCCGCGTCAGGACTCGCGGCTCAAGGCGGCGCTGGCGACCAAACTGCTGAACGAGTCGCCGCAGGCGCTGGAGCCGCTGCTGGCCGACGAGCTGGCCTGGGAGCGCGAGGTCGAACGCTTTAGCGATTACCATCGCCAGTGGCAGCGGCGTGGCGTGCTCCCCATGCTGCGCGCGGTGATGCGGGATTTCCGGATCGCCGAGCGCCTCGCCCAACGCGCCGACGGCGAACGCGCGCTGACCGATCTGCTGCATCTCGGTGAACTGGCACAGAATGCCCAGCAGCGGCTCGATGGCGAGCAGGCGCTACTGCGCTGGTGGCACCGCGCGCTGCAGGAAGGCGTCGAGACGCTGGATAGCCAGGCGCTCAGTCAGCGTCTGGAGAGCGACGAAGACCTGGTGCGGGTGATCACGGTGCACAAGTCCAAGGGGCTCGAATATCCCATCGTGCTGCTGCCGTTCATCTGTTCGCACCGCCCGGCGGAACCCGATAGAAATACCAAGCTGCTGGCGCTGCGGCCGGCCGAGGGCGAAGGCAGCGTGATGGTGGCCTCGCCTGATGACGCGCAGACGCGCGAGGCCGACCTGGCCCGCCTGGACGAGGATGTGCGTCTGCTCTATGTCGCCATGACCCGCGCGGCCTACGCCTGCCGGATGGGTGTGGCGCACGTGGGGCGTGGCCGGGGCAAGAGCGGATGCCTGCACGAAACGGCCCTGGGGCGACTGCTGGGCAGCGAGAAGGACGACGACGGCGCGGCGCTGCTGGAACGGCTGCGACAAGGCGAGCGGGCGGGCTGGCTGGCGATCGAGCCTCCGCCGGCACTGCCGGATCATCGGCTGCGTCTGGTTAGCGTCGTGCCGCAGACCAAGCCGGCGCGGCGCTTTCAGGGCCGGATCGATGACGACTGGTGGATCGCCTCCTATACCGCGCTGATCGCCGACGCTCGTCAGGATACGGGTCGAAGCGAGCGAGGCGAGGGCGAGGGCGAGGGTATCGGCGAGGATGAGGGCGAAGGTATCGGCGAGGATGACGCCGCGGCCAGCGAGGATCTGCCTGCGACGCTGGACGTCGAGGTCAGCCGCGAGCGCGACCCCGTGCCTCGGCCCAGGATTCGTTCGCTGTTCGATTTCCCCCGTGGCCCGCGCCCTGGGACCTTTCTTCACGGGCTGCTCGAGATGCTCGATTTCGACCGCCTGGCGGATCCCGCCTATGCGGATACGCTGCGCCGGGATGTCGAACGCCGACTGGTGACGAGTGGTTTCGACGTGGCGTGGGCGCCACTGCTGCTCGAGTGGCTGCTGGAGCGACTGCGACAGCCGTTGATCCACCTCGACGGGCAGCCGGTGCAGCTCGATCGGCTCGAGGCATGGCGCACCGAGCTGGAATTCTGGCTCCCGGCGACAGCCGCCTGGAGCGAACCTTTGGATCGGCTCGTCACTCGGCTTGAGCCGCTGCCGGGTCCGCGTCCTCGGCTGGCGCCGCGCAAACTCAACGGCATGCTCAAGGGCTATATCGATCTGGTCTTTCAGGTTCATGGGCGCTGGTACGTGCTCGACTGGAAGTCCAACCATCTGGGCGACGACCCGGAGGATTATCAGGGCGCGCGATTGGCGGCGGCGATGGTGGATCACCGCTACGATCTGCAGTACGTGCTCTACGTGCTGGCGCTGCATCGGCTGCTCAAGTCCCGGCTGGAAGATTACGACTACGACCGCCACGTCGGCGGCGCCTGCTATGTTTTTCTGAGGGGGCTTTCCAGGGACTCGCTCTCTATGGCGCCGCTCTCTATGGCGCCCGAAGCCGCGCCAGACCCTTCCAAGGCGCCGATTTCCAAGTCGCCCGAGGGCGCGCCAGAGCTTTCCACGATATCGCTTTCTACGGAGCCCGGAGACGCGTCCGAGGGCGTCGTGGGTTCGTCGGCGAGCGGGGTGTTTCATCGTCGGCCGTCGCGGGCGTTGATCGAGGCGTTGGATGCGTGGCTCGACGGTGACGCCGAGCCGGCGCGGGCGCTGATTCAGCAAACCCGACGGCAGCCAGCGGAGGCCGATTCATGAGTCGAACCGGACACGACGATCAGTTCTCGCTGGCGCTCGATATGGCGCCGTCATCACTTTTGCCACCGTCCTCGCTCGATCGCGAGACGCTGTTCGCGACCCTGGCGCTGTGGGTCGAACTCGGCTGGCTGCGACAGCTCGATCGCCATTTCGCAATCTTCCTGGCAGCGCGCGATGACGATGTCGGAACGCCCAGCGATCCGCTGGTGTGGCTGGCGGCGGCTCTGGTCAGCCATCAGGTCGGGCGGGGCCATGTGTGCCTGTCGCTACCGCGGGCTCTCGCCGCGCCCAGGTCCGCGCTGTCGTTGCCGCCCCTGGATGGCGGCTTCGAGACGGACGTGCCGGTTATGCTACCGGAATCGCTGCTCGAGGGCGTGACGCTGGCGCACTGGATCGAGGCGCTGCGCGGGTCCTCCACCGTGGCTGCCGGCGATGCCGCCGCAGGCCTCGCCACGCCGCTGGTGCTCGAAGGCGATCGGCTCTACCTGCGTCGTTACTGGCAGGCCGAAAGCGGGGTCGCGGCGCATCTTCGCCTGCGGCTGGGCGAGCCGTTACCGGTCGCCGCCGACCTGGCGGATCGTCTTCAGGCATTGTTCGCCGGCAACCAGCGTGAGGGTGACGAACCCGACTGGCAGCGCGTGGCCTGCGCATTGGCACTTCGTCAGCGATTGACGATCATCTCCGGCGGCCCGGGCACCGGCAAGACCACCACGGTGACGCGGCTGCTGGCGCTGCTGCAGCAGCAGTCGCTGGCCGGCGGTGGCGCGGCGCTGCGTATCCGGCTGGCGGCGCCCACCGGCAAGGCCGCAGCTCGCTTGTCAGAATCGATCGCCGGCGCCGTGGGCCGGTTGGACATTGATGAGACCGTGCGTGAGGCGATACCGCAGCAGGCGTTGACGCTTCATCGGCTATTGGGCGCGCGACCGGACACCCGTCATTTTCGTCACAACGCCGAGGAGCCGTTGAGCCTGGACCTGCTGGTGGTCGACGAGGCATCGATGGTCGATCTGGAGATGATGGCGGCGCTGCTCGATGCGCTGCCGGCGGACGCGCGCTTGATCCTGCTCGGCGACAAGGATCAGCTGGCGTCGGTGGAGGCGGGGTCGGTACTCGGCGATCTGTGTGCCGGGGCCAATGTTTTCGATGCGGCCGCCTCGGCTGCCACTAGCTCGATTGCCACTAGCTCGGCTGCCGGAACGCTTGGCTACTCGGAAGCGACCCGCGACTATCTGCAGACCATGACCGGTGAATCGCTTCCGGCAGCCGGAGCCTCCAATCTGCTGGCCGACCATGTCGCCATGCTGCGCAAGAGTTTCCGTTTCCACGCTGACAGCGGCATCGGCGAGCTCGCTCGCGCCGCCAATGCCGGCGACGGGCGGGCATTTACCCGAGCGCTGGCCGCGGGTTTTGCCGACGTCTCGACGCTGGATATCGATGCTTCGGCGTTCGAACGGGCCGTGGTGTCGGGTTATCGGGAGCTGTTCGAGGCGTTGCGGGACAAAGGTTCTCTACCGTCGATCCTGGCGTTGCAGAGTCGCTTTCAGGTCCTCTGCGCACTGCGGCGGGGGCCGTGGGGCGTCGAGGGATTGAACGAGCGGATCGCGCGGGCATTGTGGCAGCAGGGCTTTATTTCGCGCACCGATGGCTGGTTCGCCGGCCGTCCGGTGATGGTGACCCATAACGATCCGCAATTGGGGCTCTACAACGGCGATCTGGGGCTGACACTGACCGACGAGGCGGGGCGATTGCGAGTCTGCTTCCCCCAGGGCGACGGCGTGCGACAGGTGCTGCCGTCCCGACTCGATGCCGCTGTAACCGCATTCGCCATGACCGTGCACAAGTCGCAGGGTTCGGAATTCGAGCATGTGCTGTTCGCGCTGCCGGGGCGAGCCAACCCCATCGTCACCCGGGAGCTGATCTACACGGGTATCACCCGGGCGCGCTCGCGGCTGACCTTGGCGCTGGCGCGAGGAGGCAAAGACGAGCGCCAGCTGCGCGACGCCGTGGGGCGGCAGGTGGTGCGGGAAAGCGCGATCGCCGAACGCTTGCTGCGCGGTATTCCGGCATCCAGCTCGACCGATTCGATAGGGAGTGACGCATGAGTGTCCATCACTGGCAGGATTTGACCACGACGGAGCTCGCGGGGCTGGTCGACGACGCGACGGTGGCAGTGTTACCGCTGGCGGCGATCGAACAGCACGGCGGCCATCTGCCGCTCTCCACCGATCTGGATATCGGCCTGGGGCTGCTCGAGGCGGCAACCGAGCAGCTAGAGGCGGGGCAGACGGTGATCGTGCTGCCACCGCTTGAACTGGGTTCGAGTCTCGAGCATACCGCTTTCGCGGGCACGCTGAGCCTGATGCCGGAAACGGCGATTCGCGTGATCGAGTCGCTGGGCGAGGCCGTTCATCGTGCCGGCATTCGACGGCTGGTGCTGTTCAACAGTCACGGCGGCAACAAGGCGGTGATCGATCTGACGGCGCTCCAACTGCGCGCGGCCCACGCCATGCTGGTGGTCAAGGCCAACTACTTTCGCTTCGCACCGCCAGCGCAGGCGCTGCCCGCCGAGGAGTTGCGCCACGGCTTGCACGGCGGCGCACTGGAAACCTCGATGATGCTGTATCTGGCGCCCCACAAGGTTCGCGCCGAGCATCTGGCCGATGCGGTGTCCGCGGGCCAATTGCAGGAGCAGGCCGGTTCGACGCTGGGCCCGGAAGGGGACGCCGGCTACGCCTGGATGGCGCAGGATCTGCACCCGAGCGGCGTCACCGGCAATGCAACCCTGGCCGACGCCGAGACCGGACGCCGGCTGGTCTCCCATTTCGCCGATCGCCTGGCACGGATCATCGAGGAGACGGGCCGCTTCGATCTGGCGACGCTGCGATAGCGCGTACGGTTCTGCCGGGACGCTCGCGGCGGCTCAGTCAGTGCTAAGTGCTGAGTGCTCAGTGTGCCGCGGGTCGTCTGAGCGGCGTCACCGGACCCTCGTCGCCATCGTTGAGCACCTCTTCCAGCCAGTGGCCGGCGCGCTTGGCCTTGGCATCCAGGTAGCGCCGGTTCTGCTTGGTCAATTTGCCGTAGACGCCGCGACGATTGACGACTTCGACACCGCCCTGGTCCATGGCGGCGATCTTCTCCGGATTGTTGGTCAACAGCTCGATGCGAGTGATCTCGAGCTGTTCGAGCATCTCCAGCGCGACGCCGTAGGTGCGTTCGTCGTTGCCGAAACCGAGGACGTGATCGGCGTCCACCGTATCCAGTCCGCCATCCTGCAGGGTATAGGCGCGTAGCTTGTTGGCCAGGCCGATGCCGCGTCCTTCCTGGGCAAGATAGAGCAGCACGCCGCCGCCGCGTTCATCGATGGTACGCACGCTCTCGCGCAGCTGTTCGCCGCAGTCGCAGCGCAGGCTGCCGAACAGATCGCCGGTGAGACAGGCAGAGTGCAACCGCACGGGGACGGCATCGCTCCATTCCGCGGGCTCGCCGATGACGATAGCGATATGTTCCCGCATGCCGTCCGCTTCGCGAAACATCACGAACTTCGCGCGCTCCGCGTGGGACAACGGAATTTCCGCGTCGCTGGTGCGCTTGAGGAAGTGCGAACGAGCGTCGGCGTAGTCCGAGACCTGTTCGGCAGCGACGGCCAGCACCGTGCCTTCGGCAACCAGTGTCTCGACATGGTCGCGCTGGGCATCGCTGATGTCGGCGACGATCGCCGCCGGGATCAGCAGCCCGATTCGCATCAGGTCCAGCGCTGCCACGCTGCCCTCACTGGCAGCGTCCGGTCGACGATCCGGCGCCAATCGATGCCCGACGGCACTGGCTCGGGCGATGACGTCGTCGGCGCTGTCGGCGGGATCGATCGGCATCAGTCCAACCCTCGGCTCGAACTCGATGCCCAGCCGGGAAAGGCGGTGGCGCGTCAACGCCAGGGCGGGGCGATTACCGCTGAAGACGTGCAGCGCTGCCAGGGCATCATCGTCGCAGCCCTCGAGCGGGTGAACCATCACGTCGCCCTGGTCGGCTCGTACCAGAACCGGAAGGCCGCGTCGCAGATCGAAAATCGCGCGTTCTACCTGTCGCATGCTCGTCTCCTCGCTTTGTCGTCCATGATTCGTGTCATCCGTGATCCGTTTCACCTGTCATCCTGCAGTCCGCGTGGTTGGCGGGTTTCCGCGATCGTCGGGCCAGCGTTTCCCGTTCGACGATCTTTGCCACGACGATCTTTGCTACTCGGTTTTACGACTCGGTTCTACTACTCTGTTTTGCTACTTTGTCATGCCGTCTGGCCAAGGAGTGACCATGACTCTTCGCGAACCTTCCCTGCCGATCGCTTCCGAGCAGAGCGTCAAGGCCTGGCGCTGGATTCGTCGCGTGGCAGCGCTGACCCGGGATGGCAGGGCCGAAGCGCGCTTCGACGGTGTCATCGTCGAGGGCGATCTGCGCCTCGAAATCGACGCTCACGGCGGCTGGTCCTGTAATCATCAGCTCGACGATCAGGCCGCTCGACTGCTGTCGATCTGGTTGCCGTGGTGCATGACGGACACGTCTCGTGGCCCCTGTGTCATTGCCCAGCTCGGTCAGAGCCTGGACGGCCGAATCGCCACGGCGAGTGGCGCTTCCCACTACGTCACCGGCGCGCAGAGCCTGGTTCACCTTCACCAACTGCGGGCGCTGGTGGATGCCGTCGTCGTGGGCGCAGGAACGGTGGCCGCCGATGATCCGCAGCTGACGGTTCGCCACGTCGAGGGGGACAATCCCTTGCGCGTGGTGCTCGACCCGCGCGGCCGGGTGCCGGCAGAGCGCGGCGTGTTCCGACAGCCGGTCGCGCCGACCTGGCATCTCGTCAACGAAGGCGTGGCCGGCCACGGCGACGCTGATCACGTCAGCGTGAAACCGCTGTCGCCGGGGCCGTCCGGTATCGATCCGGCGCAGATCGTGGCGCTGCTGGCCGAGCATGGCCATCGACGGATTCTGGTCGAGGGCGGCGGGCTGACGATCTCGCGGTTTCTCGAAGCGGGCTGTCTCGACCGTCTGCACAGCGTTGTTGCGCCGATGCTGATCGGCTCCGGCCGTCCGGCGCTGACGCTGCCGGAGATTGACACGCTGGATGACGCGCTGCGACCGGCCTGCCGCCATTTTCGACTGGGCGACGACATGCTGTTCGATCTGGACCTGCGCGATCGCGTAGCGACTGGAGAGTGATCTCATCTTGGCTCTCCTCCCGAGGCGAGGCGATCAGAAGCGATGTTATCGGGAACGACGCTATCGGGGGCGAAAGTCTGGAGGTCCCGGACGATTCGCCGATCAGCCGCTCGTCGGCCAGCATTCCGGCGGGCCGACCGATGATCCATCAACAGCACGGCTAGGCCGGGCAGGCTCGCGGCGAGGATCAGCAGGCCGTAGGTCACCGATAGCATCACGCCCTCCTGCGCCGGCAGGCCGGCCAGCGGCCAGATCACGGCGGCGGCACCTTCACGCAAACCCCAGCCGGCGATGGTCAGCGGAATCGCCATTGCCATCAGTAGCGGGGGGATCAGCGGCAACAGCTCGCCAACGGGACGTTCGAGTCCGAGCGCGCGGGCGGCGCACAGGAATACCGCGATATAGGTCGCGACGATCAGCAGCGAGCTTGCGAGTTGTGCCGGCCACACTTTGACCGTCAGCAGGGCACGATGAAGATCCTGCCAGAACCGTTTCAACGCTGCCCCCGCTCGGCTTCGCGTCAGCCAGAAAGCGGCCACAAGCACTAAAACGGCAGTCAACGATAGCCCGATGATGCCTACCCAACCGGCCCCAGCGTGTGCGTGCCATAGCTGACGAATGCCACCGCGCAGCGCGGGCGAAAGGGCTATCGCCAGAATGGCGACGGCCAGCAGAGCGACCTGACCGGACGCGCGTTCGATGATCACGGCGCGTATCGCCGGGCCGGACTGCGACGTTGACGCCGTATTCGACGTCTGCTTGGCGCTGCCGTGGCGCCAGGCCCGCGCGGCATCGCCCACGACGCCGCCGGGCAACACCTGATTCAGGAACGTCGCCAGATAGTATTCGCGAATGGCGGTAGGCCAGGGCAGGGAGATCCCTATCTGATGCGCCGTCATGCGCCAGCGCCAGGCCGACAGTAAGACCTGGGGAACGCCGATGAGAATGGCCAGTATCACCCAGCCGGGCGACAGCGCGCCGAGTCGATCCAGCAGTTCCCGGGTGTCCAGCTGCCAGGCCAGCAGGCCGAGCAGCGTAAGCGTTGCCGCCAGACGCAGCCCGGGCGATAGCCAGCGGTTCACGCTGGCGCTCCCGAAGCAGTCGCCATCGGTGTGGCGAACAGGTCTTTATGGCCGACGGTCAATGTCAGCTTGTCACGCATCAGCCCTTCGAGACGTTCGCCATGCCAACGATCGACGCGGCTGCTCTGCTGCGGTAGCTGCTCGTGGAGCGCGCTGCGCCAGCCGGCGAGCAGGGACTCGGCGAGCGTCAGTGATTCGGGGCCGAGACGCCAGGGCGAAGTGGCTTCGCGAATATGGTAACCGCGACGATGGAAGGCTTCGCGAAGATGGCGAGATGCCTGCGCCCCCATGGCCGGGCCGTTGCCCTTGTCGCGATGCTGGTGTGTCTCCAGCGCCGCCAGCATGAAACGGTCGTCGTCGCTGAATAACGGCGCCCCGCTGGCATCGTGGAAGCGGATATGGCCATCCACGCTGAGCGCGAACAGCACGGCGCAGCCGTGGTTCTGGCAGGCGTCCGCCAACGCTTCGACATCGGCGGGCGTCAGCAGGTCGAACAGTGCCGACGCCGTGACCAGATCGGCGCCTTGCAGGCCGTGTTCCCAGGCTTCGGTCAGGCTCGAATGCCGGGACTCCAGATGGATCGGTTGGGCATCGGCACTGGACAGGTGCTCGCAGCGCAGTCGAGCATGGGCCAACAGTTCGGCGTCGTGATCGATCAGGCGCCAGTGCTGGGTGCCGTGAAGTCGCGGTGCCAGATAGCGCAGGTTCGAACCGCTGCCGCATCCCAGGTCCACCAGTGTGCGCTGCGTTTCCAGCGGCCGGGCCGGCGTGGCTCGTCGTGTCAGCCAGCGATCCGCGGCATGGGTGAGCTGGGCATCCCGCGCCAGATGATCGGCAGGCTCCCGCAGCGTC
This sequence comes from Salinicola sp. MH3R3-1, assembly GCF_001937155.1. Classification (NCBI taxonomy): domain Bacteria; kingdom Pseudomonadati; phylum Pseudomonadota; class Gammaproteobacteria; order Oceanospirillales; family Halomonadaceae; genus Salinicola; species Salinicola sp. MH3R3-1. The sequence continues at coordinate 28,806 of NZ_MSDP01000019.1, forward strand.
AGCCATTGATCGCTGAAAAGGGCATCGCTGAACAGGGCGTTGCCGTACAGGGCGTCGGTGGCAGGTGATGAAGGCATCGACATCAGCGCGTCGCCTCCGCTGTCGTGGCACGTTTCAGGGCCTCGCCGAAAGCCTCGGCGGCGGTTTGCCAGTTGCCGAGCGTGGCGCGAATCTCTCGAGCGCCCGCCTGATAGCGTCGGTAGGTTTCAGGCTCTTCCAGCATGCTCCTGATCGCCTCGCGGAGCGCGTCGACGTCACCCGGCGGCACCTTGATTCCGGCGGTGTCCGGCAGAGTATGAGCTAGAGCGCCCCCTGTCGTGGTCACCACAGGAAGACCGTGGGCGAGCGCTTCGGTGATCACCATGCCGTAGCCCTCGTAGTGCGAGGGCAGTACGAACAGGTCGGCCTGCCGATAATGGGCGTTCAGACTCTCGCTGGACTGGGAGCCCAGCAGGTGGACGCGATCGTCCAGCTGATGGCGCGCGATCGCCTCTCGCACCTTGTCGACGTAAGCCTCGGCGCGATCGAGGGCACCGATCAGATCGCACTGCCAGGGTAGCGAAGTCAGGCCGGCCAGGGCTTCGACCAGCAGATCCTGGCCCTTGCGTGGCGTGACCGTAGCGATACACAGCAGGCGCGGGGGCCCGCTGCCGTCGCCGCTCGCCAACTCTCCGGTTTCGACGCCGGGCTCGATGACTGCGATCTTCTCGGCCGGTACGGCAAAATCGGCCAACCTCCGGGCGGTATAGACACTGGTGACGATGACACTCTCGACGGCCGCCAGGGCCCGGGTCTCGCTGATCCGGAAGCGCTGCTGTTCGGGCGCCCCCAGCCCGGTCTCATCGGCGAGCGGATGATGCACCAGCGCGGTGATCGATAGCCGTGACGCATGACGCTCGACGATCGCCGGCAGCCCGCCCAATGCGAGGCCGTCGATAACGGCTCGACTGCCGTCCGGTAGCGTGGTCAGAGCGCTATCCAGAGCATGAGAGGCGACGGCGTCAGGCTCCGGAAAGCGGCCCTCGAGTCCGACCACGTCGATCTGCCAACCGTCGGCGCGCAGCGCCTCGACGATTCGCGCGTCGTAGACATAGCCGCCGGTCAACTGGCCGGGGTCGCCGGCGACGATCAGGGTGAAATCGCTCATAGGCCCCCTTCGTAGCTTGCCCAGGCAACGTGCGACTCGTGCAGCGTGACGTCCAGCGCGGTGAGATGGCGAGCGCCATCGCCCAGTTCGCCATCACGGATGGCATGGGACAGACGGTCGAACACGACCTTTGCCATGAATTCGGTCGTGGTGTTGCGACCCTTGAACTCGTCGATCTCGTCGAGATTGTTCAAGGTGAACTCGCCGAGAATGCGTTTCAGAACTTCGCTCGCCAGACCGATATCGACCACCAGATCGTCGTGGTCGAGCTCGGGGCGCTTGAAGGTGACGTCGACGACGTAGGTGGCACCGTGCAGCTTCTGCGCCGGGCCGAAGGTCTCGCTGTTGAAACTGTGGGCGATCATCATGTGATCGCGGACGGTCAAACTGAACATTGTTGTCGCTCCTTGACGAGTGCGTCCTTGTTGCATGATTCGTTCGATCCAGCCACTGAACCGCTGAGGCACTACGGCGACGAGTTCAATAGCTTTACGTGGTATCAGCCGTAGCGGATGCGCTGGCACAGCGTATCGTCTTCGCGCTGACTCAGGCGCTTCAGCGTCTCGGGCAGGTCTCTAAAATGGCTTTCACCGCTGATCAGCACGTCGAGACAGTCGTGATTGAGCAGCGATAGCGCCAGAGAGAGCCGCCGCTTGTGATCCCAGCGAGGTCGATGCCCGGGAGAAACGCTGCCGACCTGACTCGAGCGCAGCGTCAGGCGATGAGCGTGGAAGGCTTCGCCGAGCGGCAGGTTGACCTCGCGGCTGCCGTACCAGCTCATCTCGAGGACGGTCGTTTCGAATCCGGCCAGCGAGAGGGCGGTCTGCAGGCCGGCATCGGAAGCGCTGGCGTGGATGACCAAATCCTGCTCGGCCGCTGCCGTTTCGGGAGTATGGAAATCGACGTCCAGGGCGTCGCCGAGGAAACGTTTGCGTTCGTCGATATCGATCAGTTGGACGCGGTCGCCGGGTAGCCGGGCACACAGCCACGCCACCAGCGAGCCGACCACGCCGGCACCGATGACGCTGATGCGGTCGCCGATACCGGGGGCGGCATCCCATAGCGCGTTGAGTGCCGTCTCCATGTTGGCGCCGAGGATCGCCCGTTGCGGCGGTACGTCGGCGGGCAGCGGCACGACATCGTCGACGGTCACGCGGTAGTGGGTCTGATGCGGATGGAGGCAATAGACGTAGCGGCCGTGCCAGTCATGCGCGCCCTGTTCGACGACGCCGACATTGGAGTAGCCGTATTTGACCGGCCCAGGGAATTCGCCGCTCTGAAACGGGGCGCGCATCCGCTGATATTCACTGACCGGCACCTGGCCATTGAAGACCAGGGTTTCGCTGCCGCGACTGATGGCGGAGTAACAGGTTCTCACCATCAGATCACCGCTGGCACTAAGTTCGGCCTGGCGAATTTCACCGCTGCCGTCGCCAAGAGACCAGAATGCATGGGCGTAAGGCGTGGTCATCGAGATTTGCGCTCCTTGAAGTCGGACATGACTGATGAATTCGTCGTGGCGCTGGTTCGTCGCTACCCTGAGACGAGTATGGCAGAGTGTGACGATTTGGCGTTGTACAAGAAGTGTACAGATAAACGGTGTCGGTCGAAATTCACGGCTGCGGCGGCCGATCTCGATCGCCTCCCCGGCGGGCGAGCACTGGCTGGCGTTTCAGCCTGGGGGCCTGCCTGCAACCGGCCGAGACCGGCCGAGACCGGCGGTAACGACCCTGTAGCGTCAGCAGGTCGAAGTGCATCCAGAGTTGTACGAGTCGCGTATCCATGTCAACGGCGACTATTCGGAAAGTACGTGGACGGTATGCCGAACGGGAATCAGGCAATGTTCTTGCGAAGTGGAGGGATCCAGCGATGCGACATTCGTCGGCGCGTATAGCGGTGGCGCCTCGACGGCGGCTTCAATCCGTTCGAGGATGGATCGAGCTGGCGGCGGGCCTGGCTTTGGTTGCCTTGCTGACCGAGTGGGTACAGTGGGCATTTTCCGCCCCCTCGGGGTTGCGATTCACGGCAGGCGGGATCTATGTGGCGATCGCCACGGCCGTGCTGTGGGCCTGGCCGGCGTCTCGTCACGGACTGGGCTGGGCCAATCGGATCACGCTGATTCGGGCCGTCCTGATCGCCATTATCGCGGGCGTGGTCGTCTATCCGGACTTCATCCAGCGTCATGCCGAGGGCATTGCCGCGCTGGCGCTGCTGGCGCTATCCCTCGACGGTATTGACGGCTGGGTAGCGCGCCGGACCGGTTCGGCGAGCGCCTTCGGTGCGCGCTTCGACATGGAGCTGGACGCGTTTTTCATCGTCGTGCTGTGTACCGCACTGATCGCGCTGGACAAGGCCGGTGCCTGGATTCTGATCATCGGGCTGGCGCGCTACGCTTTCGTGATGGCGGGGATGTACGCGCCCTGGCTTCACCGCACGTTACCCGATAGCGTCTTCCGCAAGACGGTCTGCGTGTGGCAGGTGGCAACGTTGATGGCCTGCCTGCTGCCTTTCGTCGAGCCGACTTGGGTAACCGGCTTCACGTTGCTGGCGGCACTGCTGCTGGCGCTCTCCTTCGGCCGGGATATCGTCTGGCTGTGGCAGCGCCGAACCGTTGACGCCAGCGGGCTTTGATTCCCTTCGCGCGTGACGTTTTTCCGTCATTCGCACTCGAGACAAGGAGTTCACCATGGGCCTGATGCGATTGCCTCTACTCACCGCTTCCATGGCGTTCGTGCTGGGTTCGTCGATCTCGACCGCGCAGGCTGAGCCGCGGCGTTTCGAGATCGATCCCGAGCACTTCACCATCGCTTTCATGGTGAATCATCTGGGATACGAGAACCTGCTGGGCCAGTTTCTGGAGGGCGAGGGCAGTTTCGTCTACGACCGCGAGACGCAGGAGCTGAGTTCAGCCCAGGTCACGATCCAGGCCAACAGCGTTTTCACCAATCTCGATGCTCGTGACCGCCACCTCCGGGACGACGATTTTCTGAATGCCGATGATTACCCCCGACTGCATTTCGTGGCCACCGATTTCGAGCCCTCTTCACCGACCACCGGGACGCTGAACGGGGAACTCACCATGTTGGGACGCACCGAGCCGGTAACCCTGGACGTCACGCTGAATCAGGATGAGGTCTACCCTTTCGGGCATGGACGTCCCACCCTGGGTCTATCGGTCCGCGGGGCGCTCGACCGCAGCGACTGGGGCATGGATTACGGCGTCGACAACGGCATGGTCGGCGATCACGTGACCCTGATCTTCGAACTGGAAGCCGTGGAGCAAGACGGCTCGCCATGATGGCCTGATGGCTTTACGATCTCAGGATCTTCTTTACCGATCCATTCATTATCAAGGCTACTCATGGCGCAGGAAGCTTTTACCCTCGTTGGCGAGCGAATCGAGCCGGGCACTCGTCGCCAGGTCGATGTGCCGGTCGCCAAACTCTATACGCACGCGCCAATGCATATTCCGGTCGAGGTGGTGCACGGCCGTCAGCCGGGTCCGGTACTGCTGGTCTGTGGCGCCATTCATGGCGACGAACTCAATGGCGTCGAGATCGTCCGTCGACTGCTGAGGTTGCCCAACCTCTCACGGCTTCGGGGAACGCTCATCGCCGTGCCGGTCGTCAATGTCTTCGGCTTTGTGCAGCAGTCCCGCTACCTGCCTGACCGGCGTGATCTCAACCGCTGCTTTCCGGGCAGCGAGGGCGGGTCGCTTGGCTCGCGGATCGCCGCGCTGTTGCGTGAAGAGATGGTCGATCGGGCCACGCACATTATCGATCTGCACACCGGGGCGATTCATCGTACCAATCTGCCGCAGATTCGCTCCCAGCTGCGCCAGAATCTAGAGACCCAGGCTATGGCCGAGGCATTCGGCGTGCCGGTGATTCTGAATGCCGAGCTGCGAGAAGGGAGCCTGCGTGAGTATGCCCAGAACCGCGGCGTGCCGGTGCTGACCTACGAGGCCGGCGAGGCCCTGCGTTTTGACGAGTGGGCAATTGCGCCCGGGGTTAGAGGGATCCGGCGTGTCATGCGTCTGATCGGCATGCTGCCGGCGGACAGCCGCCGACGGACGCCGCCAGCGGCGGAGATCGCCAACGGCTCGAGCTGGGCGCGGGCGCCGATCGATGGCATCCTGCGGCCACGGGTCAGGCTGGGGGCGCGGGTTGCCAAGCAGCAGACGCTGGGGGTGGTCGCCGATCCGTTCGGCAATGCCGAGGCCCCGGTGGTCGCGAGTGCCGACGGCATCGTCATCGGCATGAGCAATCTGCCGCTGGTCAATGAGGGCGAGGCGCTATTCCACGTCGCTCGCTATGAGGAGATCGACGACGTCGAGAACGCAGTGGAAAGCTTTCAGTCCCGCTACGAGACCACAGGCTTCTAGACTCCCTGTTTCTAAACGGCCGGCTTCTAGATCGCTTCAGATGAGGCTTCCATCAGTTTCTGCTCGTCCACCAGACCCACGGCGTCATCGTAGATCCTGATGCCGGCGCCGTCTCGATGAGCATGTTCCGACAGATGACGGCGGAACCGACGGCCTCCTTTGCAACCCTGAAACAGCCCCAGCAGATGCCGAGTCACGTGGTTGAGCTTGGCGCCCTCGTCGAGCCGCTCGATCACATAGGGACGAAAGGCGCGAGCGACATCGTGACGACTGAAAGCCGGCGCGTTCTCGCCGTAGAGCATGCTGTCGACTCCGGCCAGCAGCCAGGGGTTCTGATAGGCTTCGCGGCCGACCATTACGCTATCGACGCCCGCCGCCAGATGCGTCTGGCACGCTTCCATCGTCTTCACGCCGCCGTTAATGCCGATATGCAGCGCCGGATGATTGGCCTTGAGGCGATAGACGCGTTCATAGTTGAGCGGGGGCACGTCGCGGTTCTGCTTGGGAGACAATCCCTGTAACCACGCCTTGCGCGCATGCACGATGAAGGTGTCGCAACCGGCCGCCGCCACCTGCTCGATGAAGCGCTCGAGATCGGCATCCTCGTCCTGGTCGTCGATACCGATACGGCACTTCACCGTGACCGGGATCGAAACGGCGCGACGCATCGCGGCCACCGCCTCGGCTACCTTGTTGGGGTAGGCCATCAGACAGGCGCCAATCATGTTGTTCTGCACCCGATCGCTGGGGCAACCCACGTTGAGATTGACCTCGTCGTAGCCCCATTCTTCGGCAATGACTGCGCACTCGGCCAGTTCCCCCGGGTCGCTACCGCCCAGCTGTAGCGCCAGCGGATGTTCATCGGCGTTGTAGCCCAGGAAGCGCTCCCGCGGCGAACCATGCAGAATCGCACCGGTGGTGACCATTTCGGTGTACAGCAGAGCACGCCGCGTCAGACAGCGAGCCAGCGCCCGGTAGTCTCTGGTCGTCCATTCCATCATGGGCGCCACCGAAAATCGGCGTGCTTGATCGGCTGGGTTTTGTGTCGGCATATCAGTTAGTTGCGTCATGGCCTGCTGTGTAAATACACACTATTTAATACCATCAAATCCCGTCGATACCGGGCTTGCCGTACCGCTAGTGTACCAGCCGACCCTTTGAACCTGATTCATCGGGGCGTGTGGTACACCAGGCGACTTTTCAGCGGTGTGGTACACGGTGGCGCGCCATTGTACGGAAGAAAGGGCATCCGTCACAGAATGGCGCTGCATCTTGTCCTTGCTTGACTACCTTTTGATCACGTTCTTCAGTATCAATCGCTTCATCTTTGGAAATTCCGGATCGCTGTCGGTGTTACGACGCCACGCGGACCAAGAGTAGGCTTCGACGGCCTAGGATTCATGGGGTAAGCTCCGGGTTAGTGTGACGTTAGGTCGCTAAGTGCAATCAGCACCGAACACAGTCACCGGGCTCGGCAGGGCGGAGGCGCACCGGTTGTGGACAAGTACGGTTCGGCGGTGACGTCGGCTGGAAGACCAGCGGGGCTAGGGCAGCGCTGTTCAGCTGAGAGTGAGGCTCAGGCTATTGGAGGCGACTGCCTTTGAGATTTGGCTTATGTGGCCACGGCACTTCGTACCATGTGGGTTGGGAAGTGGCGTTTATCAGCCGAGAAATATCTGGCCACCACTTTAGCAATCGCATCGCTTCTTTCCAGCCGTCTTGCTTTGACCACTGATTGTCGAGATAAAAGATGGTTATTCCCGCTTGACGAAAAGCGTGTATCTCCGCTGCTCCCTTGCGGAATCGGTCCTTGGAGAGAATGACCCAGTTCCCTTCATCGGCCAACGTTTGCAGCCATTCAAGGTCAGGCGTGCCATAGCCACCGAATTTGTCGGTGACATGCTGGATAGTGTGGTTTTCAGGCAGCAACGTCTGAAGGTGGTGCAGGGCGATGGCGAGATGTGGGCTCAGGTTTTCGTCAATGAAGATGTGCACCCGCGGCTATCCTTTTTTCAAAGTTCGCGGCGCGGATTACTTCATCCTCGGTGACATCGAAAAACCGAGCGACAGTCTCGGCGTTTTCATTCTCGGCTTCGTAAGCCCTGGACAGCGTGTACGTGGAAAGATAGCTGGGTAGCACGTATGGCTTACCAAACCCGCGCCTTGGGTCGATCTGGATCAATGGGTCAGTCGGGTCCGGCTGCCAGGTCACAGGATTTTGGCGTTCATCGAAAGAGATGCTCTTCAGGATCGCGGGACTCATGACTTCGGCGAATACTTTCTGGCGCTTGGCCAAATCCGAAATCCACTCTTCGCCACTTTCCGCGATCGTGCTGAAGAAGACGTTCTTGCCGTCGGTCGCCAAGTGCGGGTTCGTCAGCGGGTAGTCGACCTGGTAGTGGCTTTTCAGGTTGTCGAGTGCACGACGAATGGTTTGAAGGGAAACGCCCTGTTGCTTGAGCGCCCACACTGCTTTTACTTCTAGCAAATCGCGGAAGCTCAAGGCGTCCGGCGCCCCCTTCGCTTCCGGCTCCGGATGCCAGAGAGGTTCATGGGTGTCGTTATCACGCAGCAGCCAGCGCCTGAGTGTGCGGGATTCGATACCCGTCAGCTCCGCCGCTTGTCGCGGACTGTAAAGCCCGATGCCTGTGAGTGCTGTCATGTTTTCTCCCTCTGCTACGAAAAGACCCCGACCGCTTGGCGGGCGAGGACGAGGTTAGGTGTAGCAGTTGCTTTCATCTTAACGGCAGGTTTCAGCAAAAGACAGTGTTACACCGTGTTGGAACCCTTCATGGGCGCCACGGAGAAGGTACGGTTGAGCGTTGTCGTTGTGGCGTTGGATTGGTGTCGGGTCCTGGTGGCGATATCGAAACGGTGGCACGCAAAGTGTCACCTATTCTAAACCGAATCGCCTGGCGCGGCCCGCGTGGCGCCGTGTGCTCAAGTCGTTGGAGCATTGGTCGATAACATTCCCATCAAAGGCCGGGCTCGCACGTTCGCCGCCGATGATCGGGCCAACCTTCGATGACTTCGAATCGAGTCGTCCGACGCTTTTTGTCGCTTCCCTGCGACACCTTCGACTCGATGCACGGGGTGGCAACGCCAGGTGTCATCGAGTCGCTTTTTCCCTGCGAATCTCAGCGCCAGTTTTCCACACTCTACATTCGATTGATGGCTCTCGAGAACGGCACTCCGCCTTCAAGCTTGGCATGAAGCGGGCATTTTCAGAATGGGAATCACGCTTCTGGGGAGGGCGTATCTATCGCAGGGGGCGAATCATCTATCACACGGGCCGTGATCTACCGGGAGCCGATAGTGTAGTGATGATGAACACCGGAACCGTCGATCATTTGCAGCGAGGGAAGGGTCTAGCCTGAAGATGGTGCCCGGAGCCGGGCTCGAACCGGCACGGTGTTGCCACCGAGGGATTTTAAGTCCCTTGCGTCTACCAATTTCGCCATCCGGGCCGACGACATCCGGTCAATCTTGTCCGGTCGCTTTCTGAAAAACGAAGTGCCGGTAACCAGAGGAGTAACCGAATCGCTCGGATTCGATCTACTTGAGAAGTGGAGGCTGGAGTCGGAATCGAACCGGCGTACACGGAGTTGCAGTCCGCTGCATAACCACTCTGCCATCCAGCCTGATTTCGAGTTACGAGAATCTGTCGTTTGGACTGATCTTTCCAGTGCAGATGACTTGGATATCTCGGATCGAAATATGCGTTTGGAGCGGGAAAGGAGATTTGACCGGGCTGGCGTTCCAGCTTCCGACCCTCGCTGACCGTTTCCATCACATCATGTTTGGAGCGGGAAAGGAGATTCGAACTCCCGACCCTCGCCTTGGCAAGGCGATGCTCTACCACTGAGCTATTCCCGCTGAACACGCCGTCGCATTATAAGGATAAGTGCGTAAGTGTCAAACGCTTATGTCGTTTTTCGGTCAGAGCGAGCGCGTCAGTTCCGGCCATGCGGCCTTGAGATACTGAGCCATCGACCACAGCGTCAGACATGCCGCCGCGTAGAGCAGTACGATGCCGAGATGGGCGATCGAGGAAGTCGGAGCAAAGCCCAGCAGCAGCAGCAGGGAAATCATCTGCAGCGTCGTTTTCGACTTGCCGATCCAGGATACCGCGACTTGCTTGCGCTGACCGATTTCCGCCATCCACTCGCGCAGGGCCGAGATCACGATTTCCCGGCCGATGATGACCAGGGCCGGCAGCGTCAGCCACCAGACCTGGTAGCGCTCGATCAGCAGCGCCAGCGCGACCGCCACCATGACCTTGTCCGCGACGGGATCGAGGAAGGCGCCGAACGGTGTGCTCTGATCCCAGCGCCTGGCCAGATAGCCATCCAGCCAGTCGGTGATCGCGGCGAGCCCGAACAGCGCCGCCGTCACCAGCATGCTCCAGCTGTAGGGAATATAGAACAGCACCACCATGAGCGGGATGAACACGATTCTTGCCAGGGTGAGCATGTTGGGAATGTTCATCGTGCCTCTAGCATCCTTACTGGGAGGTGAAAGTCGGGCAGTTTACGCCTGATGAGTGTGCTCATCCATGAAGTGCTTGGTGAATGGTAGCTGCCATCTGTTCATTGATCCCGGGAACGCGTGAAAGATCGTCTCTGGTCGCCTTGCGCACGCCCTGCAGCCCTCCGAAAAAGCGTAACAGCTCACGGCGACGTTTCGGCCCGACGCCGGGAATATCCTGTAGCGTCGAGGTCCGGCGCTGCTTGTCGCGGCGCTGACGGTGCCCGGTGATCGCGAAACGGTGCGCCTCGTCGCGAATATGCTGAAGCAGGTGCAGCGCTGGAGAACTGGTATCGAGATCGAGTGTGCGGTCCACCGTCTCGATGAACAAGGTTTCCAGGCCGGCCTTGCGAGTGGTTCCCTTGGCGACGCCGATCAATGCGACCCCGGTGACCTCCAGTTCCACAAGCACTTCCCGGGCCATGTTCAACTGGCCCTTGCCGCCGTCGACGATGAGGATGTCCGGCAGTTTGCCTTCGCCTTTCTGGAGACGCTTGAAGCGTCGGGTCAATGCCTGCCGCATTGCCGCGTAGTCGTCACCGGCGGCGACGCCTTCGATGTTGAAACGCCGATAGTCGGATTTGGCGGGGCCGTTGTGATCAAACACCACGCAGGAGGCAACAGTCGCCTCGCCATGGCTGTGACTGATGTCGAAACACTCGAGGCGAGCAGGAGTCGCCGGCACGTCCAGCGCCTCGCGCAGCGACTCGAAACGCTTGCCCAGTTGACTGCGATTGGCGAGCTGGGTCGCCAAGTGCTGCTCGGCGTTGGTGATGGCCAGTTTCCGCCACTGCGCGCGGTGGCCGCGTACCTGGGCAGCAACGCGGATTCGGCGTCCGGCGTGCTCGCTTAACGCAGCCTGCAGCAGTTCGCTATCCGTCAACGGATGCGAGGCGATGATCTCGAGCGGAATCTCCTTGGACTGCCCCAGGTAGTACTGACTGACGAATTCGCTGAGCAGTTCGTCCGCGGCGAGATCCAGGCCGTTGTCGGGCTGATGGTGCCTGGCGCCGAGCATGCGCCCCTGGCGAATGGCCAGGACGCTGATGCAGAGTCCGCCGGGCTGCTCGGCCAGCGCGAAGATATCGGCATCACCATCGGCGTTGTCGACGTACTGCTTCTCCTGCAGCCGGCGCAGCTGCTGAACCTGGTCCCGCAGGCGTGCGGCCTCCTCGAAATTCAGCGAGTCGCTGGCGCGCTCCATGCTGGCGGTCAGCTGCTGAGTGACCTGCTCGCTGCGCCCTTCGAGGCACATCATGGCGTGCTCGACATCTTGACGGTAGTCGGCTTCGCTGATGTAGTCGACGCAGGGCGCGCTGCAGCGCTTGATCTGATACTGCAGACAAGGGCGGTGGCGATGAGCAAAGACGCTATCTTCGCAGTTGCGGATACGAAAGATCTTCTGCATCAGCGACAGACTCTCGCGAACCGCGGTTGAACTCGGGTAGGGCCCGAGATAGCGCCCGTCACGCCGCTTCTGCCGAACCCGTTTGAACTCCAGCGCGGGGTAAGGGTGCCGGTCGCTGACGAAGACGTAGGGATACGACTTGTCGTCGCGCAACAAGATGTTGTAGGGCGGGCGCAGCTCCTTGATCAAGGTCTGTTCGAGAAGCAGTGCTTCGGTCTCGCTGCGGGTGATCGTGACCTGGATGTCTTCGATTCGCGCGACCAGCGCCTGGGTCTTGGCATTCAGGGCGCCACGAAAATAACTGGCCAGCCGCGGCTTCAGCCGTTTGGCCTTGCCGACGTAAAGCACGTTGGCATGCTCGTCAAGCATGCGGTACACGCCCGGCGACTCCGAAACCGACTTCAGGAAGTGCTTGGCATCAAAGCGTGGCAGGGTATCGATCGAGGATTCATTCATCGCCGAAGTATATCAAAATCCTGGCGGTACACGCCGAGGTTTACCGCTGTGGAAAGGCGTAGAATCCATGATTTCCGGGCCATCACGATATTGGTTCGAAGCCTTCCAGCATGCCGTAGCGCAGGCCGAGATGGGTCAGTTCCACGTCCGACTGCACCTGCAGTTTGTCGAAGATACGGTAGCGGTAGGTGTTGACCGTCTTGGGGCTGAGGCAGAGCTGCTCCGAGATCCGATTCACTTTCTGGCAGTGGATGATCATGGTCGCGATCTGCAGCTCGCGGTGCGAGAGCTGATCGAACGGGCTCTGAAGTCCTGCGCTGCGAGCGAGCACCAATCGCTGCGCAATGTCGGGACTAATGAAGCGCTCGCCGGCGGCAACTCGGCGCACAGCGTCGATCATCAGGTCCAGTTCGGTGCCCTTGCTGATGAACCCGCTGACGCCGGAATCGATCAGCCGCTGGGCAGTTCCTTCTTCGACCTGGCCGGTGAGGACGACGATCCGGATCGCGGGTTGCGTCTTGAGCAGTTTCAGAATCGTTTCCAGACCGCCGATGCCCGGCATTCGAATATCGATCATCGCGATATCCGGCAGATGCTCCCGACAGCCTTGCAGCGCACTTTCTCCGCTGTCGGCTTCGGCAACGATCTCGATGTCAGGCTCGCAGGCCAGTACGCGAGCAATGCTTGTACGCACCAGATGATGGTCGTCGGCTACCAGTACCTTGATCAAGATGACTCCTGAATTCTGGCGTTATCCGCGCAAACTCGCCGTGGACGACCATATTGGGCGCCCACCAATGGCAACATTGAAATCTGCTTTTTCTGCATGGGCCAGCCACGCGCTGAGGTCCAAGGTGTTAACGCCAGGATCCGTCTAGCTGAGGCCTCGATGATAGTGAGGAACGCTGGATCGGTATTCTGCGATGTCCGATTTTGCTTATCCCTTGTTGATCGAGTGTGCCAGATTACCCGATCATATGCTCCCTATTCGAGCCGGGAATTTGCGGCCGACAAAATCGCGTCGGGCGGCGATATTCGGCGTGCCGGGCGCAGGTCGCGGCGGGGAATTCACTCGGGGGTTGACCTCGAGTTCGAGGCCTTTTATAGTGCGTCGCGTCCTGAGGGACAGTCGTTATCAGGGGCCTTAGCTCAGCTGGGAGAGCGCAACACTGGCAGTGTTGAGGTCAGCGGTTCGATCCCGCTAGGCTCCACCAGAATCGCTTTCGAAAAAGCCGCTCGCCGCCAACGCGTCGAGCGGCTTTTTCGTGTTTACGGCCTAAGTTCTGGCTTAAGTTCTGACCTAAGTTCTGACCTAAGTTCTGGCCATTCGAATTAGGCGAATTATGCGGGCTTCTTCGCCCGTTTGCCTCGCCGAACGTCTCCCACAATGTTTCACGCCGCGAACGCGACAGCGATTCGTGTCGAGCAGTCACAATGATAAGCCGCGATGTGGTCAGGGATATCGGCGGGGAGCCCTATGCAAGAGTTCGTTTTCGATGTGGTCATCAGACCTAAATTTTCGTCTCCGCGATGCTGGGAGGCGTTGGTACCCGCTCTGCCGGGGCTGACGACGGAGGCGCCAAGCGACATGGAGGCCTTCGAGCAGATCCAGGATCAGATCCTTCCTCACCTGGCGCGGCGACTCGCGCGTGGCGAAGGCGTTCCCCGGCAATCTCGAGTCGGTCAATACGTCGGCAGCTATGGCCTCGTTTTCTGGCAATTCCTGAGCGTGCGACTGGGTCCCTTGAAGGCCGGGCAGATCGCGATCGAGCCGATCTTTCCTGATATCGGCGAGCTGATGACGAGACTCGAAGGGGGCATCGTCGAGGACCTGTCGGCGGAAGAAGCAGAAGTCGAGTGACGAGGCCTGACACGAGTGAAGGTGCTGCGTGAGAGAGACCGGGAACGCGGACGAACGAGGTGTCGACAAGGCCGCGCCACCGATTGACAGGGCGAGTCGGCACACGGCACTATACCGGACATGAAAACGAACCAATCGCACAGACCGAACCAGTGGTGGTGGCGCCTTTAACGCAAGGGTGGCTCGCCGGCGTCTGTGGATTGACGTTCGATAACAATGCCGCCCCATGGGGCGGCATTTTTTTTGTGTGCTCGTTTCGTTCCATGAGGTGGCATCGCTGAAACGATCGGCTCGGGTGATGATGCCGAGCAGGAAATCGGGAACTCAGGCCGATTGATTCGACATACCAGGAGTTTGTTTCCATGTCCGTCCTCATGATCGATAACTACGACAGCTTTACCTTCAACATCGTCCAGTATCTGGGGGAGTTGGGGGCGAAAGTGATTACCGTGCGCAACGATGAAGTGGACCTCGCTGACCTCGAGCGCTACGAACCGACTCATCTGGTGGTTTCGCCCGGGCCGTGTACGCCCAACGAGGCGGGTATCTCGATGGCGGCGATTCGCCACTTTGCCGGCAAGATTCCGATATTGGGCGTGTGCCTGGGTCATCAGGCGATCGGTCAGGTGTATGGTGGCGACGTGATTCGGGCGCCGCAGGTGATGCATGGCAAGACCTCACGAATTCGCCACCGGGAGAAGGGGGTCTTCGAGGGGCTCGAAGATCCGCTGGAAGTGACGCGCTACCATTCACTGGTAGTCGATGTGGAAAGCCTGCCTGACTGCCTCGAAGTCACGGCATGGGTGGACGACGACGATCCGACCCCGGGGCTGATCATGGGGTTGAAGCACAAGACGCTGGATATCGAAGGGGTGCAATTTCACCCCGAATCGATTCTGTCTCGCCAGGGGCACGAACTGCTGGCCAATTTCTTGAAACGGCGCGCCTGATCCGAAACGGTCGGCCGGGAAGGGCGAGGACACAACATGCAAATGCGGGACGCGATCGGCGCGGTCATGCGCGGTCACAACCTCAGTTACGAAGATACCCATGCCGTGATGCACGCCATCATGACCGGGGAAGCGACAGAAGCGCAGATCGGCGGCTTCCTGATCGGACTGGCGATGAAGGGGGAAACCGCCGACGAGATCACGGCGGCGGCACAGGTGATGCGTGAACTGATGCAGCCGGTCTCGATCGACTGCGACAACATCGTCGATATCGTCGGTACTGGCGGCGACGGCGCCAACCTGTTCAACGTCTCCACGGCCTCGAGCTTCGTCGTCGCGGCGGCTGGCGGCCACGTCGCCAAGCACGGTAACCGGGGCGTATCGTCTTCCGCTGGCAGTGCGGATCTGTTCGACGTGGCGGGCATCTATCTCGATCTGGATGCGGCGACCATTGCGCGCTGCATCGAACAGGTCGGCGTGGGTTTCATGTTCGCGCCACGGCATCATCAGGCGATGCGTCATGCCATCGGTCCGCGACGTGAGATGGGCGTGCGCACGGTATTCAACATTCTCGGGCCGTTGACCAATCCGGCCGGTGCCCCCAATCAGTTGCTGGGCGTCTACGCGCCGCATCTGGTGCCGCTGGTGGCGGAATCGCTGCGCAAGCTGGGCAGCGAACACGTCCTGGTCGTCCACGCCGAGGATGGTCTGGATGAAATCTCGGTAGCGGCACCGACGCGGGTCGCCGAACTGCGCGATGGCGAGATCCGCGAGTACACCATCACGCCCGAATCCCTGGGGATCGAACGGCAATCGCTCGAAGCGCTGAAGGTGGTGACCGCCGAAGACAGTCTCAAGCTGGTCAAGGAGGCGCTGGTCGGCAAGGGTACGGCAGGGGATATCGTGGCGCTCAACGCCGGCGCGGCGCTATTTGCCGCCGGCATCGCCGACTCGCTCAAGGAAGGCGTGCTGATGGCGCAGGACGCCCAGGCCTCCAAGCTGCCGCTGGAGAAGCTCAAGGAGCTCTCCGATTTCACTCGCGTCTTTGCCGACTGATGTCAGCGCGTCTTATAGCCCCAGTGCCTTTTAGCCTAAATGCCTTTTAGCCTAAGTGCCTTCGCCGAACGAGCGTTGTAGCCGAACCAGCTCAACAGGAATCCAAGATGACCGACGCCGCCGATAATGAACTGCCGACCATTCTGGCCAAGATTCTGACGCGTAAGCGTGAGGAGATCGCCGAGCGTCGCCAGGCGGTCAGTGAGCAGGAATGGCTCGCGCGGGCGAAAACGCAGAGCGCACCGCGGGGATTCGTCTCGGCGCTCAACGCCTGCATCGATGGCGGAGACCCCGCCGTGATCGCCGAAATCAAGAAGGCCTCGCCGTCCAGAGGCGTTATCCGCGAGGATTTTCGCCCGGCGGAAATTGCGATCGACTACGCGGCAGCGGGCGCCAGCTGTCTGTCGGTATTGACCGATGCCGACTATTTTCAGGGCCACGAAGACTATCTGATCGCCGTGCGGGAAGCGTGTGACCTGCCGGTCATCCGCAAGGATTTCATCATCGATGGCTATCAGATCGCCGAAGCGAGAGGGATCGGCGCCGACTGCATCCTGTTGATCGTGGCGGCGCTCGACGACGCCCAGCTCAAGGATCTCCACCAGCAGGCGACGGCGCTGGGCATGGATGTGCTGGTCGAAGTACACGATATCTTCGAGCTCGAGCGGGCGTTGATGCTGGATCTGCCGCTGGTCGGCATCAACAATCGCGATCTGCGCACCTTCGAAACCTCGCTCGACACCACCTTCGAGCTGCTCAAGCGCATCCCCCAAGGGGTGACGGTCGTGACCGAATCCGGCATCAACACCCGCGACGATGTCGCCCGCATGCGCGAATATGACGTCAACGCCTTCCTGGTGGGCGAGGCGTTCATGCGTGAGGAAGAGCCGGGCAGCGCGCTACGCCGAATGTTCTTCTAGCGTCGATTCGCGTTTGACCCACGGCCCCGGAACGATCATCGATCCTGTCGACGCCGCTGCTCGAGTATTAGTCGAGGAGCGGCGTCTGTCGTTGGTTAGGCGGTCACTCTCGACGCATTGACGGCATGGCTTCGTGGAGATGCGAGGCCAGCCGGGAAGTCCAGTCGGGAAAGGGCGGGTTAGAACTCCGGCGAGTCGGGAAAGATCAGGCTGATCAGGGTGTCGCCGGCTTTGGGCGTCAGAGGCTTGTCGGCGGTGGCGATACGGATGCGACCGCTGGTCGAGAGCGTGAACAGCGTCAACAGCCGATCGCGATGGATGCGCCGATAGTCGTCGATGTCGAAGCTATCGCTGATCTTGGCGTGACGAACGACGGCGCCCTGAGAGATCAGGCTGGATAGCCGGGTGAAGGTGGTATTGCCGTCGAACAGCAGTGGCAGGTGGGCCAGTGCCTGCTGATGGTGGCGCCGCGCACTGCGCGATGATTCGACGGCCAGGCGAAACACCTTGCCATGACCCAGAATATGCTCGAAGTGCAGCGCGGCGAGGTTGTTGAGCTCGCGATAGGGCGACAGCGGCAGCAGATGGCCGAGACCGGCCAGGCCCAGATGCTGGGAGGCGTGCTCCGATAGCGGATTGCCGTAGTAGATGGGCAGATTGGCCATTCGCGCTTCCTGGATCGCATCCCAGTTGTGGTCGCACAGGCGCACCGCGAAGCCGGCTTCCTGCAGAGCGCTGCCCAGTGCTCTGGCGACCGGGTTGGCGCCGATGACCAGAAAGCCCGACGCCCTCGGCGCATTGACCTTCAGGAGCCGGGCCAGCGGCCGCGAAAACAGGCTCTGGACGACGACGGTACTGATGATCACCAGAAACGTGATCGGTACCAGCAGCTCGGCCCCGGGCACTTCCAAGGCTTCGAGTCGAATCGCGAACAGCGACGCCACCGCCGCCGCGACGATACCGCGCGGGGAAAGCCACGCCAGTAACGCCTTTTCCCGCCAGTTGAGCGAGCTACCCCAGGTGCACAACCACACCGCCAGCGGACGCGCCACCCATACCAGAATGGCCAGAAACACCCAGGCTTCCCACGACAGCAGTCCCAGCTGCTCGAGACTCAGGCGTGCCGCCAGCAGAATGAACAGTCCCGAGATCAGCAGGATCGACAGCGTCTCCTTGAATTCCAGGATCGGCTGCGTCGGCACGCCACGCATGTTGGCCATCCAGACGCCCATGACGGTCACTGTCAGTAGACCGGATTCATGGAACAGCTGATTGGAGAGGGTGAACAGCGTCAGCATGATCATCAGGGTGCCGAAGCTGTGAAGACGCTGCGGCAGCCAGTAATGACGCAGCACGCTGCCCCACAGGTAGCCGCCTGCGGTACCTAGCCCGAAGCCGATCACCGCCGTCTGGGCAAAACTGATCAAGGTGTGGGCGGCGGCACCGTTGGAGAGCCCCAGCGAGACGAATTCATAGACCAGTACGGCACCGATGGCGCCGATCGGATCGATCAGAATGCCTTCCCAGCGCAGAATCTGGCTGACGTGTTCGCGAGCGCGAAGCGTCTGCAGCATCGGCAGTACCACGGTCGGCCCGGTAACCACCAGCAGGGCGCCCAGCACGCTGGCCATTTCCCACGACAATCCCAAGATGAGATGAGCGGCGGCGATCGCGATCAGCGCGGTGATCAGCGCGCCCCAGGTCACCAGCCGACTGACGGTCCGGCCATGGCCGCGCAGCTCACGAAAGTCGAGCGTCAGCGCCCCCTCGAACAGGATCACCGCCACCGCCAGCGACACTAGCGGAAACAGCAGCTCCCCGAGCACCGCGTCGGGTTCGAGCACGCCGGTCACCGGACCCACGACGATGCCGGCTATCAGCAGCGGTAAAATGGCCGGGACACGCAGTTGCCAGGCGACCCACTGACAGATCAGCGCCAGCAGGCCGATGCCGGTCAGCGCTAGGGCGGCATTTTCCATGGCAGTCTCTCCGGGCCGGGGCAAAGGGCGCGCAGACTAGCCGGGGCATGCGACCGATGCAATGCCGAACGGCCCGAGAAACGAGATTTTCAGGGTGTGGCAGTTTGTCGCCGGACCCAGCTGATGATATCCGCCTGACCCATGGCGCCGGCCTGGCGGGCGATCTCGCGACCGCCGCGAAACAGAATCAGCGTGGGGATGCTGCGGATGCCATAGCGTGACGCAACATCGGTGGCGGCTTCGGTATCCAGCTTGGCCAGGCGGATCTGCGGTTCGAGCTCGCCGGCAGCCTTGGCGAATCCCGGTGCCATCGCTTTGCACGGCCCACACCAGTCGGCCCAGAAATCGACCAGCAGCGGAAGATCGCTGCGCGACAGGTGGCGGTCGAAGTTGGCGGAATCCAGCGCCAACGGTTCGCCGGTGAACAGCGCGTTATGGCACTGCCCGCAGTTGGGACTGTCCGTCAGGCGAGCGTTGGCGACGCGATTGACGGCGTGGCAGTGGGGGCAGACGACGTGTTGGGCTTCGGACATGGCGAGACGAGCTCCGGATGAAAGGATTGCCGCCGAGCATAGATGAAGAAGAGTGCGGTTGCTCGGGTGATCGACGGCCGTTGAGTCATGCGGTTTCGGGGTAGCGCTTCAGATGTACCGCGCTCTCATGTCGCAACTTCAGCGCAGCGTGATCAGTCGACCGCCGTAGCCGATGAACACGACACCAGCGCAGCGTTCGATCCAGTGCCGCGTGCGCCGATACAGGGCGCGCAGCCGCGGCGTGGTAGAGGCGAGTGCGATCAAGCTGTACCAGCACACGGAGACCGCCAGCATCGCGGCGATACAGATAATGCCCATCCATGCCGGTGCGTGGGCCGGCAGCGTCGAGGCGAACAGGCTGCTCACGAACAGCGCCGTCTTCGGGTTCGAGGCGCCGGTGAGCACGCCTCGGCGGTAGACCTGACTACCGGATAGCCCGGGATGCGTGTGGATCGCCTCATCGCCCGCGCCGCGGAAGCTGTGCAGAATCAGTCGTCCGCCGAGAAACAGCAGATAGGCACCGCCGACCAGTTTGAGCGTGAGGTAGAGCCACGGCGCCAGCGCAAACAGCAGGGCAATGCCGAAATAGCCGAACAGCCCCCAGGCGAATGTACCCGTGGCGAGCCCGGCGACGGCGATCATCGCTGCACGGCGCCCGTGTACGATCCCCGTCTGCAGCGTCAGAAAGAAGTTAGGCCCCGGGGTGACGGCAGCTACTGTCCAGATGGCGATGAAATTGACCAGAATCCAGTTGCTCGACATGAAGCGTGCTCCTATTCAATGAAGCGACAGGCCAGAACGTGAAGCGACAGGCTCTGGGTCGGCAAAGTATGGCACGAGATCGACGGTTGCCGACGTCCGCCGATGGCTTACCGCCTCGTCTCAACGTCAAGACACTGCGCCGACGATCCTGACGTGCTTCAGCAGCGCCTGCAGCGGGTGCGGCAATGTCTGATCGGAGAGCCGCTTGACTTGGCTCCGGCAGGAGTAGCCGGTGGCCAGCAGTCGGCCTGAATGGGCATCGTCCTCCACCGGCGCGCGCCATGAGAGATCGTAGATCGTTTCCGACGTCTCGCGATGGCGGGCTTCATGACCGTAAGTGCCTGACATGCCGCAGCAGCCGGTGGCAACGAGGTCCAGTGTGAGCCCGAAACGCGCGAACAGTTGCTGCCACGCCTTGGGACTGCCCGGTGCGTTGGTTTTCTCGGTGCAGTGGCTCATCAGACGATACCCGAGATCGACGGATTCGAGAGCGTCGGCGCTGAAATCCGGCGGCAGGATCGAGGGCCCCAGCGACAGCAGCCACTCCTGCAGCAGCAGGACTTCCGGTACCGCTTGCGGCCCCAGTGTCTTGATGTACTCCTGCCGATAGGTGAGCGTCATCGCCGGATCGATGCCCACCAGCGGCACGCCGAAACGGGCGAGCGCCCTGAGTCCGGCGGCCTGCTTTTCGGCCGTGCGCGCGAAGCGGCCGAGGAATCCCTGCACCTGCAGCGGTTTGCCGTTGGGCTGGAACGGGGCGACGAACACCCGAATATCGAGCCGCGACAGCAGTTCGATCACGTCCATCACCAGCCGCGACTCGAAGTGGCTGGTGAAGGCGTCCTGGACCAGCACCACGCTGCGACGCTTCTGCGCGTCGGTCAGCCTGCCCAGCGTCAGCGGCGTGGCCTCGGCGATCCCCCAGGCATCGAGCATTTTCCCGAGGCTGGCGCGGGAGAGCTTCGGGCTATCGACGATGCCGAGACCTTTCGCCAGGAAGCGGTCGACCAGGCGGTTGTCGAGCAGGGCGTTGTAGAGCGGTGCGGCAGGCTGCAGGTGTGGAATCACGAACTCCAGCCCGCCGATCAGGTAGTCCCGTAGCGGCCGGGCGTAACGACTGTGATAGCTCTCGAGAAAGCGCGAGCGGAAGTCGGGCACGTCGACCTTGATCGGACACTGGCCAGCGCAGGACTTGCACGCCAGACACCCGGCCATGGCGTCGTAGACCTGATGCGAGAAATCGTCCTCGCCCCGGCGCCGGGCAATCGCTCGCTGGAGCTTGCCGGGCTGGGCGGCGAGCCAGGCGCCGAACCCGGCGCGGCGCTGCGCCTGAGCCATCTCGAGGACGTCGACGCCGGCATTGCCCTGGCGGCGAAGCCACTCGCGCATCAGACTGGCTCGCCCCTTGGGGGAGTGCACGCGCTCGCGAGTCGCTTTCCACGACGGACACATGGCGTCATCGGGGTCGTAGTTGTAGCAGGCCCCGTTGCCGTTGCAGTAGACCGCGCTGGCGTTCTCCTGCCACACGCGCTCATCGATCTGGCGGTCCAGTTCGCCCCGCGTCGTCACCCCATCGATCGCCAGCAACCCGGGATCGTGACCGTCCACGATGCCGATGTGTGCTGACCTGTCTCTCGACGCTGCGGATTGCGTGGCGGTCTCATTTGCGCTGCCCGCGGCTTCGGGCGGGATGGAAAGACCCTCGGTCTCGGGAGGGCTAAAAAGCGGCGGGATGGAAAGAGGCGTCGCGATCTTGCCGGGATTGAACTGGTTGTGCGGATCGAAGGCCGCCTTGACGCTTTGCAATGCCGGATAGAGCTCGCCGAAGAAGCGCGGCGAGTACTCCGAACGCACGCCCTTGCCGTGTTCGCCCCACAGCAGGCCGCCATAGCGCTGGGTCAGCGCCGCGACTTCGTCGGAAATCTCGCGGATCAGGCGCGCCTGATCGGGATCCTTCATGTCGATGGCGGGGCGCACATGGAGCACGCCGGCATCGACGTGACCGAACATGCCGTATTCGAGGTCGCGGGCGTCCAGCAGCTGGCGGAACTCGGCGATATAATCGGCCAGGCGTTCCGGCGGCACCGCGGTGTCTTCGACGAACGGGATCGGACGTTTTTCGCCCTTGGCGTCGACCCTGGCATTGCCGAGCAGGCCCACGGCACGTTTGCGCATGGCGTAGACCCGGCCGATCTGCGGTCGGCCCTCTGCCAGGGTATAGCCGAGCCGTTCGACGCTGGCGTCCGCGCCCAGATGATCGGTGAAGGCCCGTACGCGCTCGGCCAGTCGTGCCGAATCGTCGTCGTTGAACTCGACCAAATTGATGCCGCGAATGGGCGCGCCTCGATCACCATTGTCATTAACGACGGCAGGGAAGAACTCCGCCACGCTGTCCCAGACGAAGTCCTCCATCGCCAGCTGGAGCACGCGATCGTCGATCGTCTCGATCGAGGTGGGATCGCCTACCGACATCAGCGCCTTGGCATCGCGTAGCGCCTCCATGAAACTGGCGTAGCGCACGTTGACCAGGGTCGAATGGCGCGGCAACGGCAGCACGTTGAGCGTCGCCTCGTTGAGCAGCGCCAGCGAGCCTTCGGAACCACATAGCACGCTGTTGAGATCGAACCGGCCCTGGTCATCGATCAGATGGGCCAGATCGTAGCCGGTCAGACAGCGGTTGAGCGGCGGGAAAACCGAGGCGATGCGTTCGCGCTCGGTCTCGGCGATGCCGCTGACCGCGCGGTAGATCTCGCCGACCCGATCATCGCGTTGGCAGGCGGTCGTCAACGCCTCGTTGTCCAGCGGCCAGCTCTCGAAACGCTCGCCGCCCGGCAGCACGATATCGAGCCCGAGCACGTGGTCGCGGGTCTTGCCGTACTCGCAGCTGCCCTGACCGCTGGCATCGGTGGAAATCATGCCGCCGAGTGTGGCGCGATTGGAGGTCGAGAGTTCCGGAGCGAAGAACAGGCCGTGCGGTTTGAGAGCCGCGTTGAGCTGATCCTTGACCACGCCTGCCTGTACCCGCACGCGGCGGTTTTCGACGTCGATCTCGAGGATCCGGTTCATGTGCCGGGAAACATCCACCACCAGCCCGTCGGTCAGCGACTGACCGTTGGTGCCGGTGCCGCCGCCACGCGGGGCGAGCACGATATCGCGATACGTCTCCCGGCCGATCAGCCGAGCGATCAGCTCGAGATCCTGGGCGACGCGCGGATAGAGAACCGCCGCCGGCTGACGCTGGTAGATCGAATTGTCGGTGGCCAGTACGGTGCGGTTGGCGGCGTCATCGCCGATATCGCCGTGAAAGCCGGCCGCAGCCAGCTCGTCGAGGAATCGGCGGTAGCGCTCGGGCAGAGTCAGCTCGGCATCGGCCGGGTCAAGGCGTGTCATTATCGTCATGCAGCAAAGCCATCAGGTCGGGCCGGTCAGGCGGCCGTCGCCGGGTAGATTTCCACCTGGCAGGTTGTCGGTTCACAGCGCTTACAGCGCTCGAGGGCGAACAGTTTAGCGCGCCAGATCGTGGTGTGACACGAATCCCGGGTGGCGCATGGTGCCGGGGTGGGGTTTTCCCTACAATATTCTCCTCGTCAACAATGATCGCCAGAACGGTTAGCTGCCGTCGCCGGTCGTGCGGCGGTCGTCACGGTTTTCATTTCAGACTGTTCATTTCGAACTTTCCAT
This sequence comes from Salinicola sp. MH3R3-1, assembly GCF_001937155.1. Taxonomy (NCBI): domain Bacteria; kingdom Pseudomonadati; phylum Pseudomonadota; class Gammaproteobacteria; order Oceanospirillales; family Halomonadaceae; genus Salinicola; species Salinicola sp. MH3R3-1. Next base: position 52,470 of record NZ_MSDP01000019.1, read on the forward strand.
TTCAAACAACGGAACCCACTCATGCTCGATCCGAAGCTGTTGCGTAGCGATCCGCAGTTCATCGCCGAACGCCTGGCCCTGCGGGGCTTCACTCTCGATACCGCGCAGCTCGAGTCGCTCGAGTCCCGCCGTCGTGAGCTGCAGACGCGGACCGAGCAGCTGCAGAACGAGCGTAACGTGCGCTCCAGGTCGATCGGCAAGGCCAAGGCCGCCGGCGAGGACATTCAGCCGCTGCTGGCCGAAGTCGGCCAGCTCGGCGACGACCTCGATACGGCCAAGCGTGAGCTGGGCGAAGTGCAGCAGGCCTGGGACGATCTGGTCGCCGGGCTGCCCAATCTGCCACATGCAGACGTGCCACAAGGGGCGGACGAGAGCGACAACGTCGAGCTGCATCGCTGGGGTGCGCCGCGGGACTTCGATTTCGACGTCCGTGACCATGTCGATCTGGGCGCTCGATTCGGCTATCTCGATTTCGAGATGGCGACCAAGCTGACCGGTTCGCGTTTCGCCGTAATGCGTGGGCCGATCGCCCGCCTGCACCGGGCGCTGGCGCAGTTCATGCTCGACAAGCAGACGCAGGAGCACGGGTACGAAGAGTGCTATGTGCCGTATATGGTCAACGCCGAGACGCTGACCGGTACCGGACAGCTACCCAAGTTCGGTGAGGATCTGTTCAAGCTTGCCGACAGCGACTATTACCTGATCCCCACCGCCGAGGTGCCGCTGACCAACTTCGTGCGCGACGAGATTCTCGATCACGCCGCACTGCCGCTGAAGTTGACCGCCCATACCCCGTGTTTTCGCAGCGAGGCCGGCGCCTACGGTCGCGACACCCGCGGCATGATTCGTCAGCACCAGTTCGACAAGGTCGAGATGGTCCAGGTGGTCGATCCGGCCACCAGCTACGAGGCGCTGGAATCCATGCGGGGGCATGCCGAGGCGATCCTGCAGGCGCTGGAACTGCCGTATCGGGTGGTGACCCTGTGCACCGGCGACATGGGCGCCAGCGCCACCAAGACCTACGATCTGGAAGTGTGGCTGCCGAGCCAGCAGACCTATCGCGAGATCTCCTCGGTCTCCAACTGCGAGGATTACCAGGCGCGGCGGATGCAGGCGCGTTTCCGCAGCCCTGAACAGAAAAAGCCGCAGCTGGTGCACACGCTGAACGGCTCCGGTCTGGCGGTAGGGCGCTGTCTGCTGGCGGTGCTGGAAAACTACCAGAATGCCGACGGCAGCGTGGACGTGCCGGCAGCCCTGGCGCCGTACATGGGCGGGCTCACGCGCTTCAACGCCGAGTGACGGTGTGACGATTCCCGACCCTTCATAGCAAAAGGTTATGAAGGGTCGTTTGGTTATAACCCTACAAACAAGCGTTACTTCGCCTATCCGCTACGGGGCATTAAACTTTGCTACTTGCGTCCTGAACCGATGGCTGGCGGCATACCAGACGCGACGGTTCCATCGCCCATCCCCAACCGACGGCCCGACTCGTGACCGATTTCCTCACCCTGCAATACGATCCGTCCCGCCTCGACGTTCACCTGATCGGTGGCGGCAGCGAGGCGCTGGCGCTGGCGCAGCGTATCACCGGGCTGATGCCGGTCGTGACCGTGCATGCGGTGTCGCTGATGCCAGCCCTGGCGTCTCTGTGCGGCGCCCAAGGGTGGGTGGTGCGTGACGATGAACCGGTGGCTGGGGCGGGGCAGCTATGGCTGGTCGCCAGCGGGGATGGGGAGCGTGACCGAGAAGTCGCCAGCGTGGCGGTAGAAGCCGGCGTCGCGGTTTACGTACCGGCGCATCCGACACTGTGCAGCGTCCGTCTGCCGCCGCGGGTGACCGTGGAGGATGCCGCGCAGCCCGCCTCTGCCTCCGTCCCTACCGATGGCCATTGGCGACGCGGCCATGTCTCGCTGGTCGGTGCCGGTCCCGGCGACCCGGAGCTGCTGACGCTGAAGGCGCTCAGGCAGCTGCAGCGCGCGGATGTGGTGATACACGATCGGCTGGTCAGCCAGGAAATCCTGGCGCTGATCGATCCCTCGGCGCGGCGTTTCTACGTCGGCAAGGCGCGTTCAAGGCACAGTGTGCCCCAGGAGGGTATCAATCAGGCGCTGGTCGACTGGGCCAAGGCGGGTAACCGGGTGGTCCGTCTCAAGGGCGGAGACCCGTTCATCTTTGGCCGGGGCGGTGAGGAGCTCGAGGCGCTGGTCGCCGCCGACATCGATTTCGACGTGGTGCCGGGAATCACCGCGGCCTCCGGCTGCGCCGCCTATGCGGGAATTCCGCTGACCCATCGCGATCATGCTCAGTCGGTGCGCTTCGTCACCGGCCATCTCAAGAATGGCAGCTGCGATCTCGACTGGACGGCGCTGGCGCGTGGCGATCAGACGCTGGTCTTCTATATGGGCCTAGGCGCGTTGGATCTGATTCGCGAGCGGCTGATGGCGTACGGGCTGGATGGCGCTACGCCGCTGGCGCTGATCGAGCAGGGCACGACAGCCAATCAGCGCGTGCATCTGGGTACGCTGTCCCGCCTGCCCGATAGCCTGGGCGCGCATCAGCCCCGCCCGCCGACCTTGATCGTCGTGGGTAGCGTAGTCGAGCTGGCATCGCGTCTCGAGTGGTTCCAGCCAACCGACAGTGGCAGCCTCGGCTGGGTCGAAGGCAAGCATCCCACGCCACTCTCCCAGGCCGACAGCGCCTGACTGTCGTATCGGCTCCTGCCGATCCGTTTTCCCCGGGGTTGCGCCCGCCGCTGGCCGATCCTTGCGCATCGGACGCATTTGCCCGAATCGGGTTCCTGACCGTTTCCATCGAGAGATCAACCGGATAGCGAACGAGTCGTCGTTGACGCCATCTCTTGGCCCTTCGACAATGAGAGCTCGCGACGGGGGAGAAGGGCATGAACGTTGAACAGCTGGATATCCGAGGTCACATGGCGCAGTTCGCGCCGTTCGACAATCTCCCCGATGCGTTGCTCGATCGCATCGCCGGCGAGGTCGAAATTCGCTATTTTCAGGCCGGCAGCGAGCTTCTGGTCAAGGACCAGCCGATCGATTCGCTCTGGTACATCCGCAGCGGTGCGGTGGAGATGTACCAGCGCAGTGGCCGCCTGTTCAACCGTCTGAGCGAAGGCGACATCTTTGGCTATTCGGATCTGCTGCGCAGCAATCGTCGCGTTCGCTATCCGGTCGGGGCGATCGAGGATACGCTGATCTACTTCATCCCCGGCGATGTCTTCGAGGCGGTGTGCGAGGAGGACGACGACTTCGCCGAGTTCGTGGAGACCGGCGGGCAGCGCCTCAAGGTGACGGTCGAGCAGCAGCGCGACGACAGCGGGCTGATGACCACAAGGGTGCGCAAGCTGATCAACCGGCAGCCGCAGATGGTGGAAGCCACGACCACCCTCCAGCAGGCCGCGCAGCAGATGCGCGACGCCAATGCCACCTGCGTGCTGGTGATCGATGTCACCGAGACGCAGTCCGCCTATACCTTCACCGGGCCGGACGGCCGCCACTGGAAACTCAACGGTATCCTGACCGATCGCGACTTCTGCACCCGCGTGTTGGCGGAGGGCAAGTCGCCCCAGACCCCGGTGGGCGATGTCATGTCGCGCAAGCTCATCGTCACCCAGTCCGACGAGTCGGTCTACGAGGCGATGCTGAGCATGCTGCGCAACCAGGTCCACCATCTGCCGGTGCTGTACCGGCGCCAGCCGATCGGCGTGCTGCATCTCTCCGATATCGTCCGTCACGAAACCCACAGCAGTCTGTTTCTGGTCAATAACGTCTTCGTTCAGAATAGCGCGGAGCAGCTCGCCAAGCTGGCGCCCGAAGTGCGCACCGGGTTCGTGCGCATGGTCGCCGATGGTGCCAACTCCGAGATGGTGTGCCGGGCGCTGGCGACGATCGGTCGCGCCTTCACGCAGCGTCTTCTCGAACTGGCGGAGAGCGAGCTGGGCCCGGCGCCGGTACCGTACTGCTTCATGGTACTGGGCTCGATGGCGCGAGAAGAGCCGACCATCAACGCCGACCAGGACAATGCGCTGGTACTCGACGACGACTACGATCCGGATCGGCACGGCGAGTACTTCAAGGCGCTGGCCAAATTCGTCTGCGAAGGCCTCGACGCCTGTGGTTACCCTTACTGCAAGGGCGATGTCATGGCGACCAACTCGCGCTGGCGGCAGCCGCTGCACGTCTGGAAGCGATATTTCACCGAGTGGATGGAGGAGCCCAACGGCGAACGCCTGTTGCACAGCTCCATCTTCTTCGATCTGGCACCGGTCCATGGCGAAGCGCCGATGGTCGAATCGCTGCAGGATCTGATTGCCGAACTGGCGCCACAGCGCCCCGTCTTTCTGGCGGCACTGGCGCGCAACGCCAGAAATCGCACGCCCCCGCTGGGGTTTTTCCGTCAGTTCGTCATGGATCAGGACGGCGAGCATCGCAAATCGATCAACCTCAAGCGTCGTGGCACTGCGCCGCTGACAGATCTGGTTCGCGTGCATGCGCTGGCGTGTGGTTCGAAGGCGCAGAATACCTTCACCCGCCTCGACGATATCGCCGAGACGAAACTGCTCGCGGACGGGGTCACCGATCGTCTGCGCTACGCGTTCGAGTTCATGTCGATGGTGAGAATCCGCCATCAGGCGGAGGCGATCGAGCAGGGCGTCGAGCCCGACAACAGCGTCGATCCGGAAAACATCGGCAGTCGGGAGCGCCACAACCTCAAGGACGCCTTCGAAGCCATCAGCAACGCGCAGAAATTCCTCTCGTTTCGCTACATCATGCCCACCCGGCAGAGCTCGTCGAAAACCGAGCCTGACAGATCGGGATCGCCACAGGGCGGTGCGCCGCGCAGAGGCGGCCGATGACCTGGCGCTGGGGAGCCGACAAGAAGACGGAGCCGAACTGGCCGGATTATCTGGCTTCGCGGGCCCAGCGGGTACGCGAGCCGCGCCTGGCCAGTTTCTATGCGCAGGGTACGCTGGATCCCGACACGCCGATCGGCGAGGCGCCGCTGGTGGCGATGGACTTCGAGACCACCGGTCTCGATGGCAGTCGCCATGACATCGTCAGCGTCGGCGTCATGCCATTTACGCTGGGACGGATTCGTCCCGCCGATGGCCGTTACTGGGTCCTATCGCCTCGACGCCAGCTCAGCGATGAGTCGGTCGCTTTCCATCACATCACTCACGCGGAAGTCGCCGACGCGCCGGACTTCGCGGCGATCATCGATGAGCTGCTACCGATACTCGCGGGGCGGCTGGTGGTGGTCCACTACCGCCAGCTGGAGCGTACCTTCCTGGACGCCGCCATTCGCGAGCGTCTGGGCGAAGGGCTGTTGATGCCGATGATCGACACCATGTCGCTGGAGGCGCGGATACATCGGCAACCGTGGTGGGCCCGGTTGAGGCGTTGGGCGGGGCGGCCGATGGCATCGATTCGCCTTCACGAGAGTCGGCAGCGCTATCATCTTCCCGCCTATACGGGCCACCACGCGCTGGTCGATTCACTGGCGACCGCTGAGCTGCTGCAGGCGCAGATTCTCTATCACTACGATTGGCAAACGCCGGTCAGCGCGCTGTGGCGATAAGCTCGATATCTTGGCGATAAGCGTTATCGGATATTCCAACGCAAAGCGGGCGGCTCCATGAGCCGCCCGCTTCTTGTCTGCCATCCTTTTGTGACGATGGCCTATGGCGTCAACCGCGAGGCTCGGAACGCAGCCCCTGGATGATCGCATAGCAGGCTGCCAGCAGTACGATCGTGAACGGCAGACCAGTGGTAATAACCGCCGCCTGCAGTGCCGCCAGACCGCCACCCAGCAGCAGGGCGATGGCGATGGCGCCTTCGATCAAGGCCCAGAACACGCGCTGCGGCGTCGGCGCATCGACCTTGCCGCCGGCCGTGATCGAGTCGATCACCAGCGAACCGGAGTCGGAGGAGGTGATGAAGAAGACCATTACCAGGATGATGCCGACGAACGACGTGATCGAGGTCAGCGGGAGCTGGCCGAGCATGGTGAACAGCTGCAACGGCAGAGCCGCTTCCTTCACCCCTTCGAAGCCATCACTGACGAGCTGATTGATCGCGGTGTCGCCGAAAGCGGTCATCCACAATACGGACACGATGGTCGGGACCAGCAGCACGGCAATCAGGAACTCGCGAACGGTACGGCCACGGCTCACACGCGCAATGAACATGCCGACGAACGGTGACCAGGAGATCCACCAGGCCCAGTAGAACGCGGTCCAGCCATGCACGAAGTCCGCATCTTCCCGACCGAACGGATTGGACAGCGCGGGCAGATTCTTGAGGTAGGAACCCAGGTTTTCGACGAAGCCGGTGGCGATCAACATGGTCGGACCGACGATGATTACGAACAGCAGCAGCAGGAACGCCAGTCCCATGTTGAGCTGCGACAAACGCTGAACGCCCTTGTCGACGCCCAGCACTACCGAGCCCAGCGCAACCAGCGTGATACCGATGATCAGCACCACCATGGTGACGTCGGTATTGGGAATGTCGAACAGATAGTTGAGTCCGGCTGCGGCCTGCGAGGCACCGAAACCCAGCGAGGTAGCCAAACCGAACAGAGTCGCCAGCACCGCCATGATATCGATGACGTGGCCCGGCCAACCCCAGATGCGCTCACCCAGAATCGGGTAGAAGATCGAACGCATGGTCAGTGGCAGGCCCTTGTTGAACGAGAACAGCGCCAATGCCAGGGCGACGACGGCGTAGATACCCCACGGATGCAGGCCCCAGTGGAAGATCGTGGCTGCCATAGCCAGCGACTGGGAAGCCGCCTGGTCGCCTTGGGCGCCGCCCAATGGTGCCCAGGAGTCTCCCGTGACGGACGTGCCGAAGTGCGTGATCGGTTCGGAGACGCCGTAGAACATCAGCCCGATGCCCATGCCGGCGGCGAACAGCATGGCAAACCAGCCGGCATAGCTGAAGTCCGGTTTGGCATGCAGGCCGCCGAGTCGGACCTTCCCGAGTGGCGTGAAGATCAGCACCACGGCGACTATCACGAAGATATTGGCGGCAAACAGGAACAGCCAGCTCAGATTGTCGGTCAGGAAGCTCTTCGCGCCGTTGAATAACGGTCCCATCTGATCCGGTAGCGCCAGCGTGATGATCACGAAAAACAGGATCAATAATGACGAGACCGAGAAGACCTTGCCATGTAGATCGACATTCATGCCGAATTTGTTGGTCTGGATATTGTCCTGGCCAATCACATAATCGGTATCGATGAGATTGGCGGGACCCTCTGGTGCCGGCACGCCTTCCTTTGGCGCATCCGGCTGGTTATTAGCGTCTTGAGCCACTAGCCGTCTCCATTTGGTGTGTCTTTATTAAAAGCCGCACTCGCATGGCGAATGACGACGATTCCCTTGCGCTCCCTTGCGTCGTTCGGGCGTGGTGTCAGCGAGCGACCACCCTGTCGAGGGAGTACTCAGTCTGACGTATCCGCGGGAACACGCAAGTTTCCCAATTATCCTGAATCAAGTCGGGCCTTCCAACCGTCTAGGCCAGAATCTCCGGTTTTACTGCCATTTATCCGCTGAACGGCATCTCCCGGGTCGGCTTTATCGCTGATCGAGCGCTAGACCAAGGTCAGGGTGAAGACGGCAGTCCTTTTGCCTATAGTCTTGGCTGATTTGAAACGAATGTTTGAAAACCATCGGGAGAGTTCGAATGGCCGACTATCGTGCACCGCTCGTCGACATGCGCTTCATTCGTGAAGAGGTGCTCGACGCCGAGCGAGAGTGGCAGGCCATGCCGGCGACCGCCGAGCTCAGCGCCGAGCTCGCCGATGCCGTGCTGGAGGAGGCCGGACGGCTTGTCGAAGCTGAACTGTTTCCGCTCAACCAGCGTGGCGATGCCGAAGGATGCCGCTTCGAGGGAGGCGAAGTGAGGACGCCTGCAGGGTTCCAGGGCGCTTTTCAGGAACTCGCCCAGGGCGGCTGGTGTGGATTGGGAGGCAACCCGGACCATGGTGGCCAGGGCTTGCCGAAACTGCTGACCCAGGCTTTCGATGAAATGCTCTACGCCAGCAACGCCGGCTTTGCTCTCTATCTGGCGCTCAACAACGGCGCGGGACTGCTGCTAGATGCCTATGCCGACGAGGCGACCAAGGCGCGGTACCTGCCTCGGCTCTACGCCGGTGAGTGGCTGGGCACCATGTGTCTGACCGAACCGCATTGCGGAACCGATCTGGGGTTGATCAAGACGCGGGCAGTGCCCGGTAGCGACGGGCGATATTCCATCACCGGCAGCAAGATCTGGATCACCGGCGGCGAGCACGATCTGACCGAGAATATCGTCCATCTGGTGCTGGCCAAACTGCCCGACGCGCCGGCGGGCGCCAAGGGCATCTCGCTGTTTCTGGTGCCCAAGCGTGAGGTGCGCGAGGACGGTTCGCTGGGCGACGCCAATGGCGTGGTCTGCGGCGGGCTCGAGCACAAGATGGGGATCAAGGGCAGCGCGACCTGCGTCATGCACTTCGACAATGCCCAGGGCATCCTGATCGGCGAGCCGCATCAGGGTCTGGCGACCATGTTCACCATGATGAACTACGAGCGACTCTCGATCGGCATTCAGGGGTTGGGGCTGGGCGACGTCGCCTACCAGAGCGCGATGGCGTTCGCGCGCGAGCGTCGCCAGAGTCGTGCCCCCGGCGGCGTCGCCGAACCCGATCAGGCGGCCGATCCGATTCTGGTCCATCCCGACGTCAGGCGCATGGCGCTCAACGCCCGCGCCTGGAACGAAGGTGGTCGGCTATTTGCCGCTTTCGTCGCGCGCGAGCTCGATCGGGCCAAGTACCACCCTGACGCCGAGGTGCGAGAGGTGGCCGAGGATCTGGTGGCACTACTGACGCCGGTGGCCAAGGCATTTCTGACCGATCGCGGCTTCGCGACCACCGTGGAGGCGCAGCAGATCTATGGCGGCAGCGGCTACTGCGTCGAGTGGGGCGCCGAACAGTTCGTGCGCGATGCCCGAATCGCGATGATCTACGAGGGCACCAACGGGATTCAGGCGATGGATCTGGTCGGACGCAAGCTGATGCGCAACCAGGGGGCTTATCTGCGTCGCTTCGCCGAGCAGATGCGGGCCGATCTCGACACCGACTCGGGTGATCCGACAGTGATCCCTTTTCGCCGCGCGGCCATGGAAGAGCTGGCACGCCTGGAGCGCGTCTCCGCGCAGTTGATGGAGATGGCGCGAACGGATCCGGCTGCCGCGGGCGCCGCGGCCCACGACTACCTGCAACTGCTGGGTTACACCGCCTACACCTGGATGTGGTGGAAGGCCGCTCGGGCCGCTCGCCACGGATTGACAGTAGACGGGACATCGGGCGAAGCGTTCTACCGCGCCAAATTGTTGGTGGGTCAGCATTTTCTCGAGCGCCAGCTACCTCAGAGCGAAGCGCTGGAACGCCAGATCGCCGCCGGCCCGGCAGGACTGATGGCGCTGGATCAGAGCCTGTTCTAGGTCACGCGGATTCCATCCCGGCGTTGACGCGGGGGCGCTAGCGTTTGGCGACGCGGCCCGCATCCTCATGCGCTTCTTCTGTGCGCTTCTTCTGTGCGCTTCTTCTGTGCGCCTCTCTGATGCGCCTAGCTATGCACCTTCATGTGCCGCTTGCCGGTTTCGATGCGCTTCCGAGCACGAAAATGGTGCATTGCCCGCGGCGAACTGGCGCCTGCTGCGCCAACCGTCAAAGTCCTGACGGATTTGCGGGTCTTTTTCTGCACCAATTCCTTTCTCGTTGGACGAAGTTCTCCCTTTTTTCTCGTTCCTTGTATACAAAAAATGAGTGCGAAGAGATCAAGGCACGAAAAATGCATAGGGTTCTCCGATCGTTGCCGGTGCGTCCTCGCACAGGGCTTTCGATCACCGGGCCGATCAAGCCGATCATCAAGGGCCATGACCAGGATCAGGAGAACCCAATGACAACAAACTCCCTTCGCAAGTTGATAGCCGGCTCCAGCATCGCTTTGGGGCTGGCCGGCTTTGGCAATGCTGCCGTCGCCCAGCAGCAGGATGACGGTCCGATTCGGGTCGGTATCCTGCATTCGCTTTCCGGCACCATGGCGATCAGCGAATCGACGCTGAAGGACGAGATGCTGATGCTGATCGACAAGCAGAACAAGGCGGGTGGACTGCTCGGTCGCAAGCTCGAACCGGTGGTGATGGATCCGGCATCGGACTGGTCGCTCTACGCTGAACAGGCGCGTGACATGTTGACCGGCGACGATCATGTCGACGTGATTTTCGGCAACTGGACCTCGGCTTCGCGCAAGGCGGTGCTGCCGGTGGTAGAGGAGCTCAACGGGCTGCTGTTCTATCCGGTGCAGTACGAGGGCGAGGAGTTTTCCGAAAATATCTTCTACACCGGTGCCGCGCCCAACCAGCAGGCGATTCCGGCAGTGGACTATCTGAAGAGTCAGGGCGTCGAGCGCTGGGCGCTGCTGGGCACCGACTACGTCTATCCGCGCACCACCAACAAGATTCTCGAGGCCTATCTCAAGGCCAACGGCGTCGCGGATGACGACATCATGGTCAACTACACGCCGTTCGGTTTCAGCGACTGGCAGTCGATCGTCTCGCAGGTCAAGGATTTCGGCAGCCAGGGCAAGAAGACCGCGGTGGTGTCGACCATCAACGGCGATGCCAACGTGCCGTTCTACAACGAGCTCGCCAATCAGGGGATCTCGGCGGGTGACATCCCCGTGGTCGCGTTCTCGGTGGGCGAGCAGGAGCTGACCGGCATCGACACCGCACCGCTGGTCGGCCACATGGCGGCGTGGAACTACTTCATGAGCGTCGACAGCGATGCCAACTACGACTTCATCGACGACTGGGTCGCCTATACCGGCAACGACGAGGCGGTGACCAACGACCCGATGGAGGCGCACTACATCGGCTTCAACATGTGGGTGCAGGCGGTCGAGAAAGCTGGCACCACCGATGTCGATGCGGTCAAGGATTCGATCATCGGCGTGACCGTGCCCAACCTGTCGGGTGGGGGTTCCACCATGATGCCCAACCACCACATCACCAAGCCGGTGATGATCGGCGAAATCCAGGATGACGGGCAGTTCAGCGTGGTCTGGCGCACACCGACGACCGTCGCCGGCGATGCCTGGTCGGATTACCTGCCGGAGTCGAAGAACCTGATCAGCGACTGGAGGGCCCCGCTGCGCTGCGGCAAGCTCGACGTCGAGTCGATGACCTGCGAAGACGGCCCGGGAGCGAACTGAGGTCGGAGCATGCCTGAGCACGGCCGGAGCCGAGGGGTGTCCCTCGCGCTTCGGCCATCGATGTCGGTGCCCGTTGTCGTAGGAGTAGGAGTAGGCGTGGGCGCCGACGACAGTGAATCTCGCGTCGTGTGTGACGGTGCGGGATCTCATTCGAGCATCGCATCGTGAGCGTTGAACCATGACCCCGAATTCTTCAGCAGGTGGCCGCTCTCTCGGTCGCCTGATCATCGAGTGTCTGCTGCTCTGCCTGCTGCTGCTCTGGGTGGCGATTCTCGCCCGGCCCGCTGCGGCGGCTCCTGCCGAGCCGCAGACGCTACTGGAGGCACTCGATACCAATAGCTTCCAGGCCAAGGGCGACGCCGCTCAGGCGATCGCCGACAGCGATATCGAGCAGAAGACGCGCTGGCTGCAGGCGCTGCTCGACGGTCGCCTGGGCAAGGAGCGGCGCGGCGAGCGCTTTTACATCATTACCGATGATAGCGGTCGCGAGTGGCCGATCATCGACGCCATCACCCTCGAAGACGCCGGTACCGGCACCCGGCGCACCGTGGATATCTTCAAGATCAACAACGACCTGCGCACGCGGATCGAGGGGCTGCTCGCTTCATTGTCGCTGAGCGCTGGCAACGAAGCCTCTCGGCTGTCGGCAGCGCAGCGCCTGGTCGGCGAAGTCACGGCCGACAACGCCGATCGTGTGCGCGGGATGCGCGACGAAGAAGAGAGCGATGCCGTCCGCGGCCAGCTCGATGTGGCGCTGGCGCTCTACGATCTCCAGCAAGGCGATGCCGATGCGCTCGAGACGCTGCGCGGCAATCTCGACACCCGCGTGCGCAATACGCTGACGCCGATCGCCGCCGGTGATTCGACACTCGCCGCCGAGGCGCAGTCGGTGCTCGGCGGCATCGAGAGCAAGCGGGCCTGGTACGACCGCGCGCAGACGCTGTTTTTCGGTCTCAGCGCCGGATCGATTCTGGTGCTGGCCGCAATCGGTCTGGCGATCACCTTCGGTGTCATGGGCGTGATCAACATGGCCCACGGCGAGCTGATCATGATCGGTGCCTATACCACCTGGATGATCCAGCAGGCGCTGCCCGGTCAGCCGGGGCTGGCGCTGGCACTGGCGATACCCGGCGGCTTCCTGGTAGCGGGCGCGTTCGGCGTGGTGATCGAGCGCACCGTGATCCGCTTTCTCAAGGGCCGACCGCTGGAGACACTGCTGGCGACGTTCGGTCTCAGTCTCGTCCTTCAGCAGCTGGTCCGCAGCGTGTTTTCACCGCTCAACCGCCGGGTGGCCTCGCCGGACTGGCTTCAAGGGGCGTGGCAGATCAACGAGGCGCTGTCGCTGACGCTCAATCGTCTGGCCGTTCTGCTCTTCTGCCTGGTGGTCTTCGCCGGGCTATGGGCGCTGATGCGCTATACCCGGCTGGGGCTCGAGGTGCGTGCCGTGACCCAGAACCGGGCAATGGCCCGCGCCATGGGTGTGCGCGCCAGCCGCGTCGACATGCTGACCTTCGGGCTGGGGGCGGGCGTGGCCGGATTGGCCGGCGTGGCGCTTTCCCAGCTCACCAACGTCGGGCCGAACCTGGGCCAGAGCTATATCGTCGACTCCTTCCTGGTGGTGGTGTTCGGTGGCGTGGGCAATCTCTGGGGAACGCTGGTTGCGGGGATGTCGCTTGGGGTGATCAATCAGGTGCTGCAGCCCTGGGTCGGTGCCGTGCTGGCCAAGATCATCGTGCTGGTGGGCGTGATCCTGTTCATCCAGAAGCGCCCGCAGGGCATCTTCGCACCTAAGGGGCGGATCTCATGACGCTTACCGACAACCTCGGGCGTGGCGATCGTTCCCGTCAGGCCTTTCTCTCCCGCTCGACGCTGCTGACCAGCCTGGTGCTGATCGTCGGCATGCTGGCGGTGCTGATACTCAACGCGCTGCCGGACTCGAATGCCCTTCACGTCAGTGGGGCCACGGTAGCGCTGCTGGGCAAGTACTTCACGTACATGCTGCTGGCGCTGGCGGTGGATCTGATCTGGGGTTATCTGGGCATCCTGAGTCTGGGGCACGGCGCGTTCTTTGCGCTCGGTGGCTATGCCATGGGGCTCTACCTCAACGCGCAGACCTCGCCGCTACCCGGATGGCAGTCGATCATGAGCTATTTCCCGGTGGCGGCGCTGGCGATCCTGCTGGCGCCTGGCCTGTTGGCGCTGGTCTTCGGCTGGCTGGCATTTCGCTCCCGCGTTACCGGCGTCTACTTCTCGATCATCACCCAGGCGCTGACGTTTGCACTGATGCTGGCGTTCAATCGCAACGAAATGGGATTGGGTGGTAGCACCGGGCTAACCCGCTTCTACGAACTGCTGGGCTTCTCGCTCGCGGGCGAAGGCATGACCGTGGCGCTGTTCGTGGCATCCGGCATGGCGGTGCTGCTGGCGTTCTGGATATGCCGGGCGATCACGGTGTCGCGTCTCGGCCGGGTCAGCATGGCGACGCGCGATGCCGAAGCGCGGGTGCGATTCATCGGCTATCGGGTCGATCACGTCAAGCTGGCACTATTCGTGGTGTCGGCGATGATCGCCGGCGTCGCCGGGGCGCTCTACGTGCCCCAGGTCGGGATCATCAACCCCAGCACCTTCGCGCCGCTGTTCTCGATCGAGGTGGTGGTGTGGGTGGCGCTGGGCGGGCGCGCCACGCTCTATGGTGCCTTGCTGGGCGCGCTGGTCGTCAACTATCTGAAGACGGTGCTGACGGGGTCGATGCCGGACGCCTGGCTGTTCATCCTCGGTGGGCTGTTCGTGCTGGTCACGATGCTGCTGCCGCAGGGTATCGCCGGGGTGATTTCGCAGTGGCGCGGCAAACGACGGGATCACGAAGGGGGCCGAGATCGGCAGGAACAGCAAGATCGGCGGGAACAGCAGGAGGCCAGCGCATGAGCGCGATCGATAGGACCCTCGACAAGTCCTCCCGTTTGGGGCGTCTGCGGGAGCTCGCGCGTCCGGATAGGGTATTCGACTTCATGGCGCCGGCGCAGTCGCCGGTGGATGTCCGGCACGGTCCGATTCTCTATCTCGAGGACGTCAGCGTCAGTTTCGACGGTTTCCGGGCCATCGATCGGCTCAATCTGACCATCGACGACGGCGAGCTGCGCTGCATCATCGGCCCCAACGGCGCGGGCAAGACGACGATGATGGACATCATCACCGGCAAGACCCGGCCGGATCAGGGCCAGGTCTGGTTCGGCAGTCGCCACAACCTGTTGACGCTGGACGAGCCGCAGATCGCCAACCTGGGAATCGGCCGCAAGTTCCAGAAGCCGACGGTGTTCGAGGCGCTCGACGTGAGCGAGAACCTGGAACTGGCCATGGCTGGCGATCGCCGAATCTGGAAGACCCTGCTGGCCCGCCTCGATCGGGAAGGCCAGGCCCGGATCGACGAAGTGCTCGAGACGACGGGACTGACCTCGGAACGCTATCGCCTGGCAGGCGTGCTTTCCCACGGGCAGAAACAGTGGCTCGAGATCGGCATGCTGCTGATGCAGCGACCCCGGCTGCTGCTGGTCGACGAGCCCGTCGCCGGCATGACCGAGCCGGAAATGCACCGTACCGCCGAGCTGCTGACGCGGCTGGCAGGCAAGCAGTCGGTGGTGGTGGTCGAACACGATATGGGCTTCGTGCGCTCGATCGCTCGGCAGGTCACGGTGCTGCATCAGGGCAGCGTGCTGGCGGAAGGCACCATGGACGAGGTCGCCGGCGACCCGCGGGTCATCGAGGTCTATCTCGGCGGCGACGAGGAGGCAGCCTGATGCTCAGCGTCGACAAGCTCGACCAGTACTACGGCGAGAGTCACATCCTGCGCGACCTGTCGCTCGACGTGCCTGCCGGGCGCTGCACCTGCGTCATGGGGCGTAACGGCGTCGGCAAGACGACGCTGCTTAAGACGATCATGGGCGAGGTGGCGGCGCGCAGCGGGGCGATTCGCTTCGACGGCGAAGACCTGCTTAAGCGTCGCCCGGAAGCACGGGCTGGCCTGGGCATCGGTTACGTGCCGCAGGGGCGCCAGATATTCGCCACGCTGTCGGTGGAGGAAAACCTGCGTATCGGCCTGCCGGCGAGGAGAGACAGGCAACGCAGGATTCCCGAGCGAATCTATGAGCTGTTCCCGGTGCTCGAGGAGATGCGCTATCGTCGAGGCGGCGATCTCTCCGGCGGTCAGCAGCAGCAGCTGGCCATCGGCCGGGCGCTGGTGCTCGACCCGAGGCTGCTGATTCTGGATGAGCCGGGCGAGGGTATTCAGCCCAACATCGTCGCCCAGATCGGTGAAGTGATCCGTCGTCTCAATCGCGAAGATGGTCTGACGGTATTGCTGGTGGAGCAGAAGCTGCCGTTCGCGCGCCAATACGCCGACGGGTTCATGATCATGGACCGCGGCCAGGCTGTGGCCAATGGCGATATTGCCGAACTGAGTGACGAATTGATCAAGCGACATTTGACGGTATGACGGCAGACCTTTCACGCCACTGGCGAACGGCGCCTGCGGATTCGGGCCATCGGTTCGATGCGAGCCGGCGTTGGGACGCCTCGCTGTCGCTCGAGTTTGCCGCCCGTCCCACGGTAATGGCCACGGCAATGCCCGAGGCGACGCCAGCAGCGACGCGCACGCGGCTCATGCGCGCGCGTCACCACGGGCCGCTGCGGGTACAGCGGCCGTTCTACCCGGAGCCCCGCGTGGCGGGGCAGTCCGATCCCTGCCACGTCTATCTGCTGCATCCGCCGGGTGGCCTTGTCAGCGGCGATGCCTTGAAAGTCGATGTGAGTGTCCAGGCGGCTGCCCACGCGGTGCTGACCACACCGGCGGCGACCAAGCTCTATTGTGCGGACAGTCACGCCGTCGCTTGGTCCCAGATCAATCGATTCCGCGTCGAGGACGGCGCGATGCTTGAGTGGTTGCCGCAGGAAACCATCGCCTTCGATGGCTCCCGGGGCGAGCAGCAGACCGAAATCCGGCTACAGGGAAATGCACGCTGCCTGGGGTGGGAGATCATGGCCCTGGGGCGTCCGGCCAGCCATCTGCCGTTCGAGAGCGGGCGTATCGAGCAGCGCTTTCGATTGATTCACGACGGTCGTCCGCTATGGCTGGAGCGTCAGCCGCTGGATCCACGGCACCCGCGTTTCGTGGGCCGCTGGGGGCAAGGCGGGGCGACGGTGCAGGCGACGCTGTGGGCGGCCGGACTGCCTTCGACGCAGGACGCCGTGGACGCGATTCGCGCCGCGCTGCCGGCGGCGACGAACTGGGCGGTGACCCAGCGCCACGGTGTCGTGCTGCTGCGTTATCTTGGCGATTCGCGCAACGAGGCGTGGGCCCTGTGTCGGGCTGCCTGGGCTTGCCTCAGACCACTACTGGCCGGGCGCCAGGTCTGCGAACCGAGGATCTGGCGAACGTAATCATCCAAAATCCGCCGGTCGTCGCGTTTTTGATAGCGCCCCGAAGCCGGCGTCAGGTTTTTACAGCGCCCCGGAGCCGGCGCATGGCTTTTTACAACGCCCCGGAGCCGGCGTCAGGTTTTTACAGCGCCCCGAAGCCGGCGCATGGCTTTTTACAGCGCCCCGAAGCCGGCGCAACATTGCAAAGCTCGTAGCTCGTAGCTCGTAGCTCGTAGCTCACAGACAGGATATCGATATGGAACTGACACCCCGAGACAAAGACAAGCTGCTGCTGTTCAGCGCGGCGCAACTGGCCGAGCGACGACGCGCGCGCGGGCTCAGGCTCAACTACCCCGAGGCGGTGGCGCTGATCAGCTTCGAGATCGTGGAGGGCGCGCGCGATGGGCGCAGCGTGGCCGATCTGATGAGCTATGGCCGCGAGATATTGACTCGCGAGGATGTCATGGAGGGCATCGCCGAGATGATCCATGAGGTCCAGGTCGAGGCGACTTTTCCGGACGGTACCAAGTTGGTCACGGTTCACGACCCCATCGTCTGACGCGGCTGCGTTCGATCAGACAGCGGAAACGTCGCTCCACAGGACAAGAATCGATAAAAGGGGAAACCGATGATTCCCGGTGAAATGCAGATTCAGGATGGCGAGATCGAGCTCAATGCGGGCCTCGAGACGATCACGCTGGATGTCGCCAATACCGGTGACCGGCCGGTTCAGGTCGGCTCACACTACCATTTCGCCGAGACCAACCCGGCGTTGGCGTTCGATCGCGCCAAGGCGCGGGGCTATCGCCTCGACGTGCCGGCCGGGTCGGCCATTCGTTTCGAGCCGGGCCAGACTCGTGAAGTGACGCTGGTGCCTTACGTCGGCGAGCGGCGAGTCTTCGGCTTTCGCGGTGATGTCATGGGTTCGCTCTCTAACGCGTCGCTTTCTAACGCGCCCACAGCCGCGCGAACTAACGCTAACGCGCCCACAGCCGCGCGAACTAACGCTAACGCGCCCACAGCCGCGCGAAATAACGCGCCGCCTTCCAATGCGCCGCCTTCCAATGCGCCGCCTTCCAATGCGCCCAAGGCTGCGCAGGACACACAGGACACGCAGGACGCGCAAGCCACGCGTAGGGCACGCGATGATAATGGCGACGAAGGGAGAGCGAACTGATGGTCAAGATCACCCGGCAGGCTTATGCGGACATGTATGGCCCCACCGTCGGTGACCGCGTGCGCCTGGGCGACACCGAGCTGTGGATCGAGGTCGAGAGCGATGCGACCGTCTATGGCGATGAGGTCAAGTTCGGCGGCGGCAAGGTCATCCGCGATGGCATGGGCCAGAGCCAGCGTCACGATGATTCGGTCATGGACACGGTCATTACCAATGCGCTGATTCTCGACTGGTGGGGCGTGGTCAAGGCGGATGTCGGTCTGCAGAAAGGGCGGATCGCGGCGATCGGCAAGGCGGGGAATCCGGACGTGCAACCTGACGTCGAAATCGTCATTGGCCCGGGTACCGAGATCATCGCCGGAGAGGGCAAGATTCTGACCGCTGGCGGTATAGACGCACACATCCACTTCATCTGTCCGCAGCAGGTCGAGGAAGCGCTGATGAGTGGCGTGACGACGATGCTCGGCGGCGGCACCGGTCCCGCGACCGGGACCAACGCCACCACCTGCACGCCGGGGGAGTGGCACCTGGGCAAGATGCTGCAGGCGATCGATACGCTGCCGATGAATATCGGCCTGCTCGGCAAGGGCAACGCCAGCCTGCCCGACGCGCTAGAGGCCCAGATCGTCGCCGGGGCGATCGGGCTCAAGCTGCACGAGGACTGGGGCACCACGCCGGCCTCGATCGACAACTGCCTGAGCGTGGCCGAGCGTTTTGATGTGCAAGTGGCGATCCACACCGACACGCTCAATGAATCCGGCTTCGTCGAGGACACCCTGGCGGCGTTCAAGGAACGCGGCATTCACACCTACCACACCGAAGGGGCCGGGGGCGGTCACGCGCCGGATATCATCACTGCCTGCTCGAAGGACTACGTGCTGCCGTCGTCGACCAACCCGACGCGGCCCTACACGGTGAATACCATCGACGAGCATCTCGACATGCTGATGGTCTGCCACCACCTCGATCCCAACATTCCCGAAGACGTCGCCTTCGCCGATTCGCGCATCCGCCGCGAGACCATCGCGGCCGAGGATATTCTTCACGACATGGGCGTAATCTCGATGATCGCGTCCGACTCCCAGGCGATGGGACGCGTCGGCGAGGTGGTCTGCCGAACCTGGCAAACCGCACACAAGATGAAAGTCCAGCGCGGACTGCTGCCGGAAGACGAAGCGCTCGGCGCGGACAACTTCCGCGCGCGGCGTTATATTGCCAAGTACACCATCAACCCGGCGCTGACCCACGGTATCGCCCACGAAGTGGGATCCGTCGAGGTCGGCAAGCTGGCGGATCTGGTGCTGTGGAATCCGGTCTTCTTCGGCGTCAAGCCGGCATTGATCATCAAGGGCGGGATGATCGCTGCCGCGCCGATGGGCGATCCCAACGCGTCAATCCCGACGCCGCAGCCGGTTCACTATCGGCCGATGTTCGGCGCTTTCGGCAAGGCCGCCAGTGCGACGCGTCTGAGCTTCGTCAGCCAGGCGGCGCTGGACGCCGGGATCAAATCGCGGCTGGGGCTGGAGAGTGAACTCTCTGCTGTCAGGCAGGTGCGAGACGTGCGCAAGAAGGACATGAAACTCAACGACGCCTGCCCGCACCTGACCGTCGATCCGCAGACGTATGAAGTTCGCGCGGACGGTGAGCTGCTGACCTGTGAACCGGCGACCGAGTTACCGCTGGCTCAGCGTTATCACCTTTTTTGATTCGACTATTCATCTGCCGGCCGGGCTTGTTTTCGGTTATCTATATCGAGGTCATCCCGAGCCCCGTATCCGGCCATCACGAGGTAGACAGACATGTGGAAATTGATTGAACGGCTCGAGGCGACATCCGATGCCGTTGCCGTCGACAGCGTTACGCTGCCGTTCGAACTGCGGATGCGGGGGAGATTGAAGGCCGTCAGCGACAACGGCCGCGAGATCGGTCTCTTCCTGGATCGTGGCCCGGTGCTTCGCGACGGGGCGCTGCTGCGCGCCGAGACGGGCGAAATCGTTGCGGTCCGAGCGGCCGACGAACCGGTGGTGACGGCAAAGACCGCGGCCGGTCTGGTCCAGGCTCGGCTCTGTTACCACCTGGGCAATCGCCATGTGCAGTTGGCGATCGGCGGCGACGAGGCGGGCGGCTGGGTGCGATTCCCGCCGGACCATGTGCTCGAGGCCCTGGCGACGAGACTCGGGGCGACGCTCGAACACCACCGGGCGCCGTTCGATCCCGAGCCCGGCGCCTATGCCGAAGGCCATGGTCATGATCATGGGCCCGCATCCGGCTCCGGAGGCGGGCAAGGCCATGAGCATTCTGGTCAGTCCCACGACCATTCTCACGGCCACTCTCAAGGCCATTCTCAAGGCCATGCCCACTACCATCCTCACGACCCGGTGCACGGCCATGGTCAGCGGCACGCCCAGGTCTACGATTTCCAGCGCCATCTGTCGCACCGCGACGGTCTCAAGCATGAGCTTTGAGTGATGGCGGCCGAGTCGACGCGCGATCCGTTGGCGCTGATGGGGCTGATGCAGTTGGTCAGCCCGGCCTTGCCGATCGGTGCCTTTGCCTGGTCTCAGGGTCTGGAGAGCGCCTTCGAGCTGGGCTGGGTGAACGACGAAGAGGGGTTGGGCGCCTGGTTGTCGGGCGTGATCGAGGATGGCCTGACATCGTGCGAGCTGCCGGTTCTGGCCAGACTGCAGACGGCCTGGGCAGACGAGGACCGGGAGACATTGCAGCGCTGGAACGACTGGCTCCAGGCCACCCGCGAGACTGCCGAGCTGGCGGAGGAGGAACTGAGGCTGGGGCAAGCCCTGGCGCGTCTGCTGGGCGATCTCGACCTACTGCCGGCATCCGGCTGGTTACCCCAGCGACCCGCCTACGTCACGCTGTTTGCCTGGCTGGCCCATCGGCGCGGTATCGCCGTCGCCGATGCCCAGCTCGGCTTTGCCTGGGCGTGGCTCGAGAATCAGCTTGCGGCGGCCTGCAAGGCGCTGCCGTTGGGGCAGACGGCGGCCCAGCGGCTGATCGAGCGGCTGCGCCCCGAGCTTGCCAGCGCGGTCGACACCGCCAACCGGTTGACGGATGCCGAGCTGGGCCCGGTGTTACCGGGGCTGGCGCTGGCAAGCGCCCTGCATGAAACACAGTATTCGCGGCTGTTCCGCAGTTGAGAGTAGGCAAGGAGAGGTGAGTACGATGAAGCACTGTTTACGCGTCGGTGTCGGTGGCCCGGTGGGTTCCGGGAAGACGGCATTGCTCAAGCAGCTGTGTCTGGCGCTGCGCGACCACTACGATATCGCGGTGGTCACCAATGATATCTACACCCGTGAGGATGCCGACTTCCTGCTGCGCCACGACGCGCTGGCAGCGGATCGGATCATCGGCGTGGAGACCGGGGGCTGCCCGCACACCGCGATTCGCGAGGACGCGTCGATGAATCTGGCGGCGATCGATGATCTCCACGCGCGGCATCCGGATCTGGAACTGGTACTGGTGGAGTCCGGTGGCGACAATCTGGCCGCCACCTTCAGTCCCGAACTGTCGGATCTGACGCTCTACGTGATCGACGTCTCTGCCGGCGACAAGATACCGCGCAAGGGTGGGCCGGGTATTACCAAGTCGGATCTGCTGATCATCAACAAGATCGACATTGCCGACTACGTTCACGCCTCGCTCGACGTCATGGAGCGTGACGCCAAGATGATGCGCGGCGAACGCCCCTTCGTTTTTACCAACCTGCACGACGGCGTCGGTGCCGAGACCATCGTTCGCTTCATTCTCGATCGTGGCATGCTGCCCGAACGGCGCGGTGACGCCTGTCGTGCCATTCAGGATCAAGCACTGCTGACTGCCAACTGACGTTGCGTTCGGTGCATACAATATTCGTAAACTCAATATTCGTACGCCAATAGCCGTACGATCCAAGGAGAACTGTCATGACTTCATCCTCTGTCACTGCTCGTCGTCTGGCCTGGCTGGCCGCGCCGCTGACGTTGCTGGTCGCGTCGGCGGCCCTGGCGCATCCCGGGCCGTTGCCGCATACCCACGGTGGAAGCTTCTTTGCCGGGCTGATGCATCCGTTGTCCGGCCTCGACCATCTGCTCGCGATGCTGGCGATCGGTTTGTGGAGCTGCCGTCAGGCGCCCGCGCTGCGTCGAGCCATGCCGCTGTTGATCGCGCTGGGTATGGTCGCCGGTGCCGGGCTCGCCTGGGCGGGCGTGCCGCTGCTCGGCGTCGAGTTCGGGATTGCTTCGAGCGTTCTGCTGGCAGGGGTGCTGCTGGCCAGTCTGGTCAAGTTGCCCAGCGCCTTGGGCGGATCGCTGGTGTTCGCGTTCATTCTGCTGCACGGCCACGCTCACGGCAGCGAACTGGCACCGGGCGCCTCGGCTGCCCTCTATGCGCTCGGTTTCGTCATCGCCAGCGTCGCCATCACGCTGGCTGGGCGTTTCACCGGCAACTGGTTGATGCAGCGAGACAGCCGCTGGCTGCGCGGGATCGGCGCTGCCATCGCCGCCGCCGGTGGCGCGCTGATGCTGGGCTGAGAAGATTGAATGAAGGGCATGCATCTGAACTCGATGCGTCGGCGTATTCATTGACAGGCGACCAACGCCGCTTTGTCAGGGAACGTCTCGGACGTGACGCCACGTTCGATCATTGATACTGCAGGAGCCTCTTATGAAAATCTCTACTAGCCGCCGTTTCGGTCTCGCTACCGGTTTGATGTTGGTCATGTTGAGCGGTGCATCCGTGGCACAGACCGCCATGGACGATAGCGCGCCCAACAGCAGCAGCGATCAGATGGGCATGGCGAGCAAGGACAGCACCAACCGTGATGCGATGATCAATGGGATGTCTTCCTCGTCACATACGTCTTCCGCTAGCAATGCCATGGACGATAGTGCGCCCAACAGCAGCAGCGATCAGATGGGGATGGCGAGCAAGGATAGTGCTAACCGTGACGGGATGGTGAAGGGCATGCCCAGCCACGGCAATGCCGACGCGATGCAACCCACGATGGACAATAGCGCGCCCATGAGCGGCAGTGATCAGGAAGGCGTGGCTGGCAAGGACTCCACCAACAGCGAGCCACTCAATACAGGTGCGTCGCAGTAAGCCAGGAGCTATCCCGCGACGCCGCTGCATTCCGGGCGGCGTGTTGCTTGGTTGGCTGCGTCGATCGATTTCAGACCGCCTCGGCGGTCTTTTTTTCGTCTGTTCTCGAGTCAACACGCAGTGGCATGGGTCGGCGAAAGCTCGTCAGGGTCAATTCTTGGGATGTCTCACCCGGCGATAGCCGGCATTGATGAAGCAGTAACCACCGTACGCTATCAGCCCTACTGCGACCGCACCCAGCAGGTAATCCCCGAAAGGTTGGTGAGCCAGCAGATCCAGCGCGGCGCTGAGACCTTGAGCATCGCTGGGCGAAAGACGCCAGGCCGCCAGCGCCAGCAACCCCCCTATCAGCACGAAGGTGACGCCCCGCGCCGCCAGGCCCAGGCGCGCGATGGCCTCGAGCAATGGCAGGGGAGGGTTGGGCCGGCTCTGCAGGTGCCAGTTCTTGCGGTAGGAGCGCTTCCAGGCGCGGATCAGCTGATGGATGCCGACGCCGATGAACACAAGCCCGATGAGCAACAGTAGCCAGCGCCCGCCAGGGAGGCCCATCAGACGTTCGGTGCTTTGCGAGGATCCGCTGCTCTGCGACTGGGCGAAGCTCTGGAACACCAGCGTCGCACATTGCCAGGCGAGCGTGACGTATAGGCTACCGCTGATCACGAATCCTAGTCGTTGAATCCAGCCCTTCCAGTCGTTGCCCTTGCGCTCGGTATCCCAGACTGCCTGGGCCAGACGCCACAGCACGTAAGCGATCAGCCCCAGGCCAAGTATGGCCAGCAATACCCGCCCGAAAGGCCACAGCGCGATCTTGCGGATGACGTCCGAGGCCCCGCTTTCGCTGCCGCCAAGACCTATCGTGGTCAGCAGGGCCAACCAGCCGATCGTCAGATAGATCAGCCCTTTGGCGATATAGCCAGCCGATGCCGTATGTTGCAGCCACTCGCGTAGACTGAGGTGGTTCCCTTTCATGTTTGTCCTCGTATTGTTCGGCTACCGATGTCACGCACTGATCCCTGTCGCGCAGCTCGTCGCTGAATAATCGTCGATGAGTGCTCAGGCACGCTAGATAGCGCTCAGGCAAAAGGACACCCGGCGGGTGACGCGTCACTAGACTAGAAGAGAAAATGCTACAGCGATACGACGCAGGGTGCAGGCTGCCGATCGCGATGCGTTATTCTATGCGCGCGCCGCGCTTTACGACGCCTGATTCTCCCAGGGCTGGATTTTTCAAAAAGCCGGATTTTCAACGGCTGGATCTTCAAAGGTTAAGCATCTCGATGAAACATTTTGTCGTCCGTCCGCGTTCAGGGATGGGGTGGACTTTGACTCTGACGTTCGTGGCGCTGATCGCTCTGGGCCTGTGGCCGGTGATCGGCTGGCTCAATCAACCGCGACTTTGGCTGGGATTGCCCTGGATTGCCGTGTGGACCTATTTGATCGTGCTGGGCTGCTGGCTCGTCATGCTGATCGCCAACCGTTGGCTCAAGGCCTCTTCACATGACGACTAGTCTGTTACCGCTGTGGATCACGTTGGGCTATATCGGCATTGCGCTGTTCATCGGCTTGCGGGCGCGAGGCGGACGCGTCATGGATAGCCTGGAGGAGTGGGGCGTGGCCGGGCGCAGCATGGGGCCTGTCACGCTCTATCTGCTGATCGCTGCCGGCAGCATCAGCGCCTATACCTTCATGGGCGCGCCGGGCTGGGCCTACAGCAAGGGGGTGGCGGTCTTCTATGTGGTGATCTATCTCTCCTATCTGGCGTTGGTGGCATGGTATTGCGGGCCCAAGGTATGGGCCTTCGGTCAGCGCTTCGGCCACGTGACTCAAGGCGCGGCAATTGCCGATCGCTACCAGAGTCCGCTGCTTGGCGGGCTGGCGGCGCTGGTCATGTCGATCGGCTCGCTCGCCTACGCGGTGCTTCAGACTATCGGTTCGGCCTATATCCTGTCGGTGATGAGTGGCGGGCGCATCCCCGTCTGGGCGGGCGTGGTGGTGATTCTAGGCGTCATCGCGATCTATCTCTACGTCAGCGGTCAGCGAGCGATAGGCCTGACCAATGCCTTCCAGGGCATATTGATGCTGGTCGTGGCCTGGACGGTCGGACTGTGGGCGGCGCATCACGCCACCGGCGAGCTGGGCTTCGCGGGTGTCTTCGATCGGCTGGCCAGTGAACGGCCCGCTTTTCTGACCCTGCCTGGCGGTGACGGCAAGATGAGCTTCGCGTTCTGGACCACCTCGATCATCGTGTCGATGCTGTCGTTCATGCCGCCGGTCTGGAGCCAGTGGATGAGCGCGCGCTCGGCCGAGACCATCCGGCGCAGCGCCACCTGGCTGCCGACCTATTACATCGTCGTCCTGCCGATGGTGGTGGTGGGGTTCATCGGGATCACCGCGCTGCCCAACCTCGATCGAGCGGATACCGTGGCGCTCGAGTACGCCCTGCAGCATCTGCCGAGCTGGTTGGTGGGGCTATTGGGGGCGGGGACCTTGGCCGCGGCGATGTCCTCCTGCGAACCGTTTCTGCATTCGGTGTCGATGGCCTATGCCAAGGATATTGCTCAACCCCTGTTTCGTCTCAGTGAAGCGACCACCGCCCGTCTGGCCCGGCGCCTGTTGATACCGATCATGGCGCTGATCGTGGCGCCGGTGGCGATCAGTGAACCGAGCAACCTGATCATGATCCTGCTGGTCGGACTGGGGTTCGCGACGCAGGTGCTGCCGGCGTTCATCGGCATGTTTCTCTGGACCCGCGCGTCGCGGTGGGGCGTACTGGCCGGGATCGCGAGCGGGTTCAGCGTCACGCTGGCGTTCACGCTGATCTGGCCCAATCCTCTGGGGATTCACGCCGGATTCTGGGGATTGATGGTCAATCTGCCACTGTTCGTGGTCGTCTCGTGCCTGACCCCACCCGTGCGGGACGACGTGGTCGAACGCTTCTTCGCGATCAGCGCGCCGGGGTTTTCAAAAGCCTCTAAGAGCACTTTTTCAAGATCGTCCTCAAGGCGCTGACCCCAGCGCGGCGGGCGTCGATCAGCCGACGTTCGCTGCCAGGATCTTGCGCAGGAACTGCTGCGTGCGTTCATCCTTGGGTTGGCTGAACAGTTCCGCGGGCGGCGCCTGCTCGATGATCCGACCCTGATCCATGAACACCACGCGGTCGGCGACCTCGCGGGCAAACTGCATTTCATGGGTCACGACGATCATGGTCTGATGCTCGGCCGCTAGCTGTTTCATCAGGCCGAGCACTTCTTCCACCCATTGCGGATCCAGCGACGAGGTCGGTTCGTCGAACAGAATGACGTCGGCATTGGCGGCCATTGCCCGACCGATACCCACGCGCTGCTGCTGGCCGCCGGAAAGCGAGGCGGGGTAGGCATCGGCCTTGTCGGCCAGGCCGATACGCTCGAGAATCTCGCGCGCCCTGGCGTATGCCTTGGCCTTGGGGACGCGATCGACCACGATCATCCCTTCGGCAACGTTCTGGAGCGCGGTCTTGTTGGCGAACAGAGCGTAGTTCTGGAACACGAAGGCGGTACGTCGCCTGAGCGCGAGGATCTGATCTTGGGTGGCGCGAGTGGTATCGAAGCTGAGATCGCCGACGGTCAGGTGGCCGGCGTCGGGCGTCTCGAGGAAGTTGATGCAGCGCAGCAGCGTGGACTTGCCGGTCCCCGAGGGCCCGACGATCACGATGATCTCACCGCGGTCCAGGCTGAGGTCGATCTCGTCGAAGACGACATGGTCGCCGAATTGCTTGCGGATACCCTTGAGTTCGATCATCGCTGATAAGCCCGATTGAGTCGTTTTTCCAGCCATTTCTGGATCCAGGAGAGCGCTTCGACCACGATCCAGTAGATCACCGCGACGACCAGGAAGGCCTCAAAATAGAGAAAACTCCCGGCGGCCTCTTTCTGGGTTGCGCCCATCAGCTCGGTGACGCCGAGGGTGAAGGCCAGTGATGTCGACTTGATCATGTCGATAAAGTAATTCATCAGTGTCGGCGTCGCGACACGGGTCGCCTGGGGCAGCACGATTCGCCGCATCAGTTGCGCTCGGGTCATGCCGATGGAGAGCGCGGCTTCGGTCTGGCTACGATCGATGCCGACGATCGCCGCGCGAATCGATTCCGCCATATAGGCTGAAAAATGCAGTGTCAGGCCGAGGATGGTGGCGGTGATACCGTTGATCGCAACCAGAAAGGTCATCACCTGGGGTAGCCCGTAGTAGAACAGAAACAGCTGAACGAGCAGTGGCGTGCCCCGAAAGAACGAGATGAACAGCAGGGCGAAAGCGTTGAGGCCGGGAACGCGGGTTACCCGGATGACGGCCAGCAGACAGGCCAGCACCAGTGCACAGGCCATACCGGCGGCCGCCATTTCCAGAGTCAGCGGCAGATAGCTCAGGAGAATGGGCACCAGGCCCAGCATGTAGTCGAAATCGAGGGCGTGCATAGGCCTTGGCGCTCCGCGGCTGGCGACTTCAAATAATGGAAAGGCCCATGACGTCGATCGGCGTCATGGGCCAGCGATGCTCGGTACCGATCACGGCTGGGTGATATCGGATCCGAACCACTTATTGGAAAGATCGCCCAGCTTGCCGCTATCACGTAACTTCGCGAGGGCGTCGTTGACACGATCTCGGAGTGCTTTGCCGGCTTCGTCATCGCGGAAGGGATAGGCATTCTCGATCTTGGAAAAAGGCTGACCAGCCAACTGGAGCGGCAGCGGCTTGTCCTTGATGACCTGGGACGCGCTGACCCGATCCATGACGAATGCATCGGCTCGGCCAAGCGCGACATCCTGTTCGATGTTGGAATCGTAGGTCTTGATGTTGATCTGGTCCGCGTAGGGTAGTTCGTTGAGCAACTGCTCATAGTTGGAGCCAAGATTGACGGCGACCGTCTTGTCCTTGAGATCCTCGACGCCCTTGATGGCATCGTTACCCTTGCGAACCACGACCTGGGCACCGTCATAAACGTAAGGGGTGCTGAACAGGTACTTCTCCTGACGTTCCGGCGTGATGGTGATCTGGTTGGCGATGGTATCGATTCGATTGGAATCCAGCATGCCCGCCAGCCCGGAGAAGCTTGCCGTGACGAACTTGATGTCATCGCCAGTGATCTCGCCGATCGCGTTCATCAGATCGACCTCGAACCCCTTGAGATCATCGTGCTCGACGTAGGTGAACGGATAGTAGCCCCCAGACATCCCTACCCGGAGGGTATCGGCTTGCGCCACTGCGGCGCCCAGTGATGTCGACAACCCCAGCGCCATGGCCAAAGTGACTCGGCGGAGTGAAGTGCTCTTCAGCAAACGTTTTGACATGAGATCAAGACCCTTCGAGTGGAGATGTATGCAAGAGAGGCGCCATCTATTCGCCCAGCAGAGCACCGTAGAATAGCGCAATTTTATTTTTGGTAATAAGAAAAATAATTTATATGCCTATTTGTTTGGCTTTATCGGCCCGGCACCTGCTACCTACCTAGCCACGCCTCTCATCGTGTCTTTTATCATAGCCTGGCCCCGCTGCTGCTCCTGCTGTTCCATTCTACGAGCCACGAGCCACGAGCCACGAGCCACGAGCCACGAGCCACGAGCCAC